>DATFQK010000330.1:0-2731 GCA_035264345.1 Gemmatimonadales bacterium
GTCTTCTGCGCGTCGTTGGCCCCGTGACTCAGCGAGTAGAGAGCCGCGGAGAGGAGCTGCAATCTTCGGAAGGCCTTGTCCAGCGGTCCCGGACGCTTGCTCCGTAAGAGCCAGGATAGCCCTACGGTGAGCGCCAATGCGATCGCCATGCCGAGCAACGGTGAAAGCACGATGAAGGCGACCGGCAGAACCCAGCCCGAGAGAATCAGAGCTCCGAATCCGGCTTTGGCGATAGCGGCCCCACCGTAGCCTCCCAGCAGAGCGTGGGAGGATGAGGTAGGAAGTCCCAGAAACCAGGTGATCAAATCCCAGATAATGGCCCCCAACAGTCCGCCCAGCACCACGCTGGGATCCACTACCATGGGGTCGATCAGCCCCTTGCCCAGGGTCTTGGCGACCGCCGTTCCCACCACGAATGCCGCCATGAAGTTGAAGAACGCCGCCCACACCACCGCTACTCCCGGGCTCAGCACCCGGGTCGACACTACCGTAGCAATCGAGTTGGCACTGTCGTGGAAGCCGTTGATGAAATCGAAGGTCAGCGCAACGCCGATGATGACCAGGACATAGAGGATGTCGTGATCCATGCTCAGCCGTGCTTGATCGAGATGGACTCCAGGACGTTCCCGGCATCTTCCATGTGGTCCAGCGTCTTCTCCAGCGTGTCGTAGATCTCTTTCCACTTGATCACGATGAGGGCATCGGGCGAGCCATCGAACAGCCGGGCCACCCATTCGTGATAAACCGAGTCTCCCTCCTCTTCCAGCCGCTTCACCTGGGCGCAGGCATCGAGCACTACGCGGTCCTTGTTCTTTTCCAGCCCCATAACTGCCACCAGGAGCTGTTGCGTAGCCCGGAGCACGACATCAGCCATGAGAATGGCGCCGGGCGGAGCTTCACCGGCCTGATACATCTGGACCCGGCTCGCAGTTCCGTCGATCAGGTCCATGACGTCGTCCAGCCTTGACGCCAGCAGGTGAATGTCCTCCCGGTCGAGCGGGGTGATGAATACTCGGTCGAGCCGGCTCACCACTTCGTGGGTGACCTCATCGGCCTGGTGCTCCAGTCGCTTGATGGCGTCCACGATGGCCCGGCGGCGCATCGGCTCGGTCTTCAGCAGGTCAACCTGAAGCTGGGCGGCCTCGACGCTGATGTTGGCGACGGTGCTGAAGAGGTCGAAGAACTTCTCGTCGCGGGGAAGAAGGCGCATGAAAAAGACCTTGGTGACGAGGATAGAAGCGGCGGTAAAATAGCCCCGCAGGTAGGGTTGGCAAGCGGCATAGTTCTAGCGGAGAGCAGCCCGCCAAGTACCTTCCACGCTGGGCATTACACCGGGCTACAACTGACCCAACCGAACTAGCAAGCCTGAACCGTAGAACACAACCTGCTGAAGTGTCGGGGGATAGGGCTCGCCAGTAAATGACCCACAGTTTGCTCCTCCGACCCGACCGGCTGGCGGCGCTCCGCCAAACCGCCCTGCTCGATACCCCGCCTGAAGAAGGGTTCGATCGGCTCACCCGGATGGCTGCCCGGCTGCTGGGAGCCCCTACCTCGCTGATCTCGCTGGTAACCGACGAGCGGCAGTTCTTCAAGAGCGCCACGGGCTTACCCGAGCCTTGGGCGACTCGACGTACGGCTCCCCTCTCCTTCTCCTTTTGCTCCACTGTTGCCGGTACCGGAGAGCCCCTGGTAGTCGAAGATGCCCGCCGTCACCCGTTGCTGCGCCACAGCCAGGCACTCCGGGAGCTGGGGTGGGTCTCCTACGCCGGCGTACCGCTGGTGTCCCGCGAGGGACACGTCCTGGGGAGTTTTTGTGTCGTCGACCGCACGCCACGATTGTGGTCGGAGCGGGACATCGCACTACTGCAGGACCTTGCAGCATCCGCGGTTACTGAGATCGAGCTTCGCCGCGAAATGGCCCAGCGGGGTCAGGCCGAGCTGGGGCGCCGGGACAACGAGGAACAGCTGTACAGCACGTTTGAGCACGCCGGTATCGGCATGGCGCTGCTCTCCCTCGATGGGCGATGGATCAGGGTTAACCGGGCTCTGGCAGACCTGCTGGGCAGCTCTCCGGAAGACCTGATCGGTTTCCCCGCCGAGACCCGGACTCACCCTGAGGATATTGCAGCGGATCAGGAGGCGATGCGGCTCCTGCTGACAGGTGAGAGTCGGAACTATAGTGTCGAGAAGCGCTATCTGACCTCCAGCGGAGAAATGGTCTGGGCGCTGGTGAACGTTTCCCTGGTGACTGGGCCTGAAGGGCAACCGTCGCATCTTATCGCTGCCATCCAGGACATCACTGAACGAAAGCAGGGCGAGCTCGCGCTTCGGGAGCGGGAGGAGGGTTACCGCTCGGTCATTGTCGGTTCCGGCCGGGCCGTCCGTCACTGGGAGCTCTCGACCGACCGCCTGGTTTGGGATCGGGAGACGGCGCCCCCTCTCGACTACCAATGGTCTGAAGTTGGAGAGACGCCCGACTGGTGGTACGAGAGGATCCATCCCCTCGATCGGGAGCGGGTGGTCCAGAGCATGGATGCAGCCATTACCGGCGGGGAGAGCGCCTGGTCGGCCGAATACCGGTTCCGCCGAGCCGATGGGAGTTACGCGGTGGTGCAGGATCGGGCCTCGGTCGTTCGCGATGCCGAGGGTCGGCCGGCCCGAGTGGTTGCCGCCATGGCCGACGTCACTCAGGCAGGACAGGGCGAGCGCCTGCTGGAGCAGATTCTCGAGG
>DATFQK010000331.1:0-2887 GCA_035264345.1 Gemmatimonadales bacterium
GTAGTTGGTGCCCCGCGGCGTCTCGACCACGGCGCCCTGCCGGTCCACGTTGGTGATCTGGAAGACACAGCGGTCAGCTTGGCCGTTCGCGGTGGCGACCGCAAAGAAGGTCAGCAGAGTGACCAAGCCGAGCGGGGTAGCGGGGCAGCGGGGCAGCGGGGCAGTCTGCCCAACAGTGCAGCTCCCTGGTGAGTTCTTGCTGCCCAGCCGCCCCGCTGCCCCGCTGCCCCGCTTCATTGTCCCGGCAGCAGCATGCCGTTCCCGGTAACGCCGCGGGGGCGATCGGTAACGACGTTCTTGAAGTCAGGGTCCGAACGGAAGCTGTTTCCTTCCAGGTGCTCGTCTCCCCGATCGAAGGTGAAGTGCTGATCGGTCATAATCAGGTTGGTTGCGTTCTCGTAGCGCAGAGCGCTGGTGGCCAATCGGCGCCCATCGGGGGAGACGACCACCACGTTGCCCTTGGCCTCCATCGAGCCGTCCTGCCAGCGGTAGGTCCCCCGCTGCGCGGTGAGGGTCGAGCTCTCCGCCCCTTTCAGATCGAAGAACACGACCTTCACCTTGTGGAGCTCGGTGATCTGCGTGGCCTCGTAGAAAAAGGCGGTGTCGGCCTCGACCCGGCTTCGCAGGATCCCCTCGTTGGTGACGTAATGGGAAAATCCCTCGAGCACCTGGTCGGCGCTGTCCGCGGCCTGCACGGTGGTCGTGGGTTTGACCCCGGGGTCCTCGCAGGAAAGGACGGGAAGGACGGCAATGACGGGAAGGAGGGGAAGGACGGGAAGGAACAACCTTCGCCCCAAACGCTTTAGTGCCGGCCCCAAGAGTCTGGACGTTGGCTTCCTTCCCGGCTTTCCTGTCTTTCCCGTCCTTCCCGTCCTTCCCATCCTTTCCATCACACCGCCCCCGCTCGCATCAGATCGTGCAGGTGAACGACGCCCACAATTGCCCCCCCATTCTCCACTACCGGGAGCACGATGACGCCGTGCGTCTGCATCACGCCCACCGCCGCCGCTGCCAGATCATCAGGAGCGGCAGTTTTCGGAGACCGATTCATCACCGCTGCCACGGGCCGCTCCAGGAAGTTGGGATCGCGCTCGGCCAGCCGGGTCAGATCACCGGTGGTCAGGACGCCGGACAGGTGGCCGTTATCGGCTACCATCGCGAGCCCGCGGTCATGAGCCAGGCTCACCACAGCCTCTTTCATGGGGGCTTCAGAACGCAGCAGACGTCCGGGCGGCAGCATTACATCCCGCACCCGGAGCAGGAGTCGCAGACCGAGGCTGCCCTTCGGGTGTCTCTGGGCGAAGGCCTTGGCGAACTCCTCTCCCCGAAATCCCCTCTCCTCCAGCAGCGCTATGGCGAGCGCGTCGCCCAGCGCCAATGCCACGCTGGTGCTCGTGGTAGGGGCTACGGTGTCGGGACCGGCCTCCTCCCGGACCCGGCCGTCCAGTACAACCGAAGCCAGCCGCGCTAACGCAGAGTCCACGGCTCCGGTAATGGCAATGATCGGAACACTCAGCCGTTGGAGCGAGCCCACCAGGGAGAACAAGTCCTCCGATTCGCCGCTGTTGCTGAGCACGATGGCCACATCGTCTTTCCCGACGATTCCGAGATCACCGTGTAGCGAATCCACCGGATGGAGATAGGAGGCTGGACTGCCGGTCGAGGTCAAGGTTGCGGCAATCTTCCTGGCGATGAGACCGGATTTTCCCACGCCGGAGACGATCACCCTGCCTTTGGCGCCGGCCAGGAGCCGCACGGCCCTGGCGAATGCGGAATCCAGCCGGCCTGCCGCGGCAGAGATTTCGGAGGCCTCGAGCTGGAGGACTCGCCGTCCTACCTGAATCAGGTCCGAATCCTTAAGCGGCACCGGCGGCCTGCTCCGTGAAGTAGCGCTCCAGAATGGCCGGCCATTCGCCCCGGGCACGAAGCAAAGCTTCAATCACCTCCCGGACGGCACCGTGGCCGCCCCGGGCGCTGGTGGTATAAGCCGAGATCGCTTTTACCTCGGCCACGGCGTTGGCGACTGCGATGGGGAGTCCGACTCGACGGAGTATCGGCAGGTCGGCCAGATCGTCACCCACAAAGGCAACCTCCTGCCACCCAACGCCGAGCCGCTGAAGGACCTGGTCGAAAGCCGAGGCCTTCCGCGGGCCGGGCACCTGCAGCAGCTCATCGACTCGCAGCTCCGCCGCCCGGAGGGCCGTTGCATCCGAACCGCGCCCGCTGACCCACACCACCGGGATTCCGGCAGTCTTGAGCAGGATCAGGCCGAGTCCGTCCTGAATGTCGAATCGTTTCAGCTCGACCCGATCCCCGGCAATGGGACCGATGTATACCCCGTTGTCGGTGAGCACTCCATCGACATCCAGGCCGAGGAGACGAACTTTTCGCGCTGCGACAGCGGTCAGCGCACTCATACCCGGGCTCTCCCCCAGATGTCGAGGGTCTGGCCGACCAGCTCGGCCAAACGCTCCAGCGGCCATTGGGTGGCGGAGTCGCTGAGGGCCGCGGAAGGATCAGGATGGGTCTCGAGAAAAAAGCCGTCAGCCCCGGCTGCCGCTGCGGCCGCCAGGAGGGTGGGAATAAATTCGCGCTGGCCTCCACTGGAGCCGGCGTCGCCCTGTCCCGGCTGCTGCACCGAGTGGGTGGCATCGAAGATCACCGGAGCCCCAGTGGCCGAGCGGAGGCGGCTGAAGTTCCGCATGTCCACCACCAGGTCACCGTAGCCGAAGAAGGTGCCGCGCTCCGTCACCGCCACTTCCGGAGCTCCTGCGCTGCGCACCTTCTCCACGGCTCCCCGCATGGCCTCGGGGTCCAGCCATTGACCTTTCTTCACGTTCACCGGTTTCCCGCTGCGTCCGGCGGCAATCAGCAGGTCGGTCTGACG
>DATFQK010000332.1:0-4297 GCA_035264345.1 Gemmatimonadales bacterium
CAGCGGGTACTCCGCGATGTGCTCCCGCAGCTCGGCAAAGATGGTGGGCCGCTCGGGGCGGGGGCCCACGATGTTCATCTCGCCCCGGAGCACGTTGATCAACTGGGGCAGCTCGTCCAGGCGGTACTGCCGCAGGAGCCGACCGATCGAGGTGACCCGCGGATCGCCCTGCTGGGCCCACACCGCGCCACTCTGATGCTCGGCGTCGACCCGCATGGTGCGGAACTTGTAAATCGTGAAGGGCTGGCCGCCCAGGTTCCTCTCCCGGCGATGGTTTTGCGAGCTCCGTGCGGTGGTCCTACGGTCGAAGCCGACCCTGACTTGGGTATAAAACACGGGACCGCGAGACGAGAGCCGCACCAGCAGTGCGATCAGCAACATCACCGGCAGCAAAATGATCAACGCAACCAGCGCCAGGATAAGGTTGACGCTGCGCCGCAGCCACTCTGGGCCGGAAGATTCGGCCACTTCGCCCCGGCTCCAATCGCGGTACTGGGGACGGGGGAGCGGTGACTCGAGACCGGTTACCGCTGGAATCGAGGGGTTGCTACTCCGAATACCCGGCATCGCGATTCCCATGGTGGCGCTCGACGAGAGGAAAAAGTTGAGTGATCGAAACCGGCAAAACAGGATCCTCTAGGTCAAGCGTGGGGGCCAATGGTCGGAGATATCGCAAACTAGCCTAACACGCGCGGCAAGGGACCCCTGTGACGCGACTCACGATCCATGATTGTGACTCTATTCACTCTGCACTCGACGCTTGGCCGCGGGCCGTGCCTCGGTCAGCAGCGGATCGGGCGACTCGCCCAAGCCGAAGCTGGCCAGTCGCTGACTGAAGTGGGAAAGGTCGACTGGCAGCTCTGCCTGATCTGAAGGCTTGGGGTCGTCCTGCCCCTCGTCGGTCGGTGGGACGTCAGGCAGCGGTTCAATCGGCATTCGTGTAAAGCTTCCGAATGAAAGTTCGGCAGGAACTCCAGGGGTGGCCCGGGTCCGCTTCAAGGATGGAGCCGAAAAACCGGCGGGGTAGCAGGGGGGAGGAACGGCTACCATCAATGATGCTTAACATCTTATTCCGCAAGGGCATGGCGGAGAACGTCCGAGGCGGGCCACTGCCGCCGGGCATTAAGCTCCGTTGCTGCGGCACCACACATCGATCGGCTCGATTGCCACAACCTGCACGGTGTCAAGAGCCGTGGCATCTCAGCATCCAAACTGTTGCGTAGTCACACCGCCTGAAGCGGGAGTGTGCTGGTGTAGCCGACTACAAGTTTCTGTGTTATAGAGTGTTACCTAATTGTCCCGAAAGCGCACGACTCCTGCTACCCGGTCGAGAGCCCCGGTGGCTGTCTTTCCACTCTCTCGCAAGAAGTGCAATGGCAAATAGAGATAAGGCTTCCTCCCCGCCGCTGGTTCTCATCGCCAACGATCAAGAGTGGTCAGCCCGATCGCTCGAGAGTATTCTGGGTCCCAGTGGTTACTCCGTGGTCCGAGCCTACACCGGACAGCAGGCGCTGGAGCGGGCCCGCACCGCGCAGCCGGATCTGATCATCCTCGATGCCCAGATGCCCGACATTCACGGCTTCGAGGTGTGCCGCATGCTCCGCAGCGATCCCCGCTTCAGTGCCACCACACCCATCGTGATCACGACGTCAGGGCCGTCCGGTCGCACCCAGCGACTCGAAGCGTACCGAGCCGGTGCCTGGGAGTTTCTGGGACAGCCCCTGGACGGCGAGTCGTTGCTGCTGAAGCTGGGAACCTTCTTGCAGTGCAAGCTCGAGGTGGACGCGCTCCGGGAGGAGAGCCTGTTGGACGCCGGCACCGGACTGTACAACATGCGGGGCCTCTCCCATCGCGCCCATGAGATTGGCGCGGACGCTTTTCGCCGCCGTGATCCGTTGGCCTGCGTTGTCATCTCCCCCGAGGCAGAAGAGAGCGGGCCCGGTGAATCCTCGGACGAGGAGATCCAGCGCATCGCCGAGCAGGTCGGACAACTGCTCAAGCGAGCCGGACGAGCCTCGGATGCGATCGGCCGGTTGAGTCATGCCGAGTTTGCGGTGATCGCGCCGGCAACTTCCAATGAGGGAGCTCTTCGACTGATCCAGCGGCTGGGCGGAAGCATCGAGGGCTCGCCCATACCGGTGAGAGGGGGCGAGCGCTCCCTTAAAGTGCGCGCGGGGTACTGTGCCGTTCCTGACTTTGCCGAGTCTCCCGTCGATGCCGTGGAGCTGCTGCTCCGCGCCACAACCGCGCTTCGGGAGCTCAAACGGGACGGAGACGCGGAACAAGTGAGAGCCTTCGACCAGACACCGCTGACCTACCCCACCTGAGCGGTTCCCCTACACCTGTTGTGTGGAACCCACGGTCCGACATCCGTTTAGCGCTGCGAACTGTAGAGCGGGGCCATCACCTGCTTGACTTCTGCGTCAAGTTGTGGTAAGAACGTTACTACTCCTGTCGCTCCGGGGAGCAGTTGGTTCGCCCGGGTGGCGGTTCTGAGATCGCCAACGAGTGCCGGGTCCATTGACCCGGATCTGAGTTAAACCGACCGCTCCGCGGTCTGCCCCGGGAGTCATGGATGGTCAGTCCTCTCGCCCAAACCGAGCGGAAGGTCATTTCCGCTTCTGACAGCAGCGCCCGCGATCCGCTCTCCATACCCAGCGAAGTCAAGGCCAGCATTCGGGTGCTGGTAGTCGACGACGAGCGAACCCTCCGGGAGAGCTGCGCCAGCGTGCTGCAGATGGACGGATACAATGTCACGCTGATCGGGCGGGGGGAGGAGGCGCTGGAGACAGTGCGCCGGCGGAAGTTCGATATCATCCTGGTGGACCTGTACATGTCGCAGGTCTCCGGCCTGGAGATCCTGCAGGCCACCCTGGAGGCCTACAAGGACACGATCGTCGTGGTCATGACGGGAAACCCGAGCGTCACCAGCAGCATCGAGGCGCTTCGCGCCGGCGCCTGGGACTATCTGCCCAAGCCGTTCTCCGCCACCCATTTGCAGGTGCTGATTGGCCGGGCCTCGCATGCCGTGATGATGTCGCGTGAGGCCCAAGATCTCAGAGTCCAGCTGATGAAGCAGGTCGGCCACAGCGACAAAATTGCCCTGATCGGGATCTCGCCTCTCTTCCGCAAGGCGGTCGACCTCGCGCGCAAGGTGGCCGGGACCGATGCGTCGGTGTTCATCAGCGGGGAAAGCGGCACCGGCAAGGAGGTCATCGCCCAGTTCATCCATCAGAACAGCCGGCGGGCCAGCCGGGCCCTGGTGCCGATCAACTGCGCGGCCTTGCCTGAACCGCTTCTCGAGTCCGAGATGTTTGGCCACCGGAAGGGCGCCTTTACCGGGGCTGACCGGGACAAGCCGGGTCTGTTGGAAACCGCCAACGGCGGTACGCTCTTCCTCGACGAGCTCACCGAGATGACGATGCCGCTTCAGGCCAAGCTCCTCCGGGTCATCCAGGACGGGGTGGTGCGCCGGGTGGGCAGCGAGCAGCAGGACGCCGTGGTAGACGTCCGGTTCATCTCCGCGACCAACCGGGAGCCGCAGGAAGCAGTGGATGAGGGCGTCCTCCGGGGCGACCTGTTTTACCGCCTGCGGGTGGTGCCGATCAAGCTCCCGCCGCTGCGCAAGCGCCCGGAGGACATTCCGCTTCTAGCCAATCATTTTCTGACCTACTATTGGCAGCGTCATCGTCAGATGGGCGACCGGATTCCCCGGCTGAGCGAGGCCAGCATCGCGTTCTTGCGCTCACGACCCTGGCGGGGCAACGTTCGGGAGCTACAGAACGTGATCGAGCACGTGGCGGTGTTGGCGGAGCCGGATCAGAACATCCAGCCGAACGACATCCCGGTCTATGACGACGGGAACGAGTGGCCGGCCGAGACGGTTGCGCCTGCTGGGGTCATGGACGAGGCGTACCATCCGGCCAAGGACCGAGTAGTCATCCAGTTCGAGAAGGAGTACCTGACTCGCCTGATCAGCCGAGCGGGGGGGAACATGTCCAAGGCCGCGCGTCTCGCGAGCATCGACCGGACGACGCTGTACCGGTTGATGGACAAACACGAATTCCAGCGCGACGACAGCCCCGGGCCCACGGCGTGACCCCGGAGACGCTCCTGCCCGCATCGTCGAGCGGTGAGCGCCGCCGGGCCGCCCAGGAGGCTCGCGGACCGGTTCACGCCTGGGACCCGAATGGACCGGTTGCTTCGTCAGTGGCGCCGAGCCTCTGGGACGCCCTGCGGGACTCGGTGCTCTGGGCCGAAGCGGAATGGGAGCGGGTGGTGGAGCACGCGGCTGGGG
>DATFQK010000333.1:0-4451 GCA_035264345.1 Gemmatimonadales bacterium
TGGCCGGCTGACATTCACTACTGAGATCGCCCGGGCGATCTCTCATCTCCTCAGCTCGCCCGCGCCCTACGGCACCTACCACCTGACGAATGCTGGACCGGTCATGACCTGGGCTGACATCGCCCGCCGGGTATTCGTCGCCCGGGGCCGCTCTGCCACGGCGATCGAGAACGTGACTTCGGAGCAGTACGCAGCTGACAAGAACCTGGCGCTCCGCCCGCGCCATAGCGTGCTGGAGCTGAACAAGATCATCGCCACCGGGTTCCGGCCGTCCGACGCTGTGGCGGACCTTGACCGATACCTTGCTGAGCTTCCAAGGAACGCGCGATGACTGATCCCACAATCCATGAGGGGAAGCAAGGCCTTGACCCATACGATGCCGTCCTGTTGGTGTCATTCGGCGGACCCGAAGCGCCCGACGACGTCATTCCGTTCCTGGAGAACGTGACTAGGGGGAGAGGCATCCCGAAGCAGCGTCTAGCCGAGGTTGGTGACCATTACCTCCTCTACGGCGGCCGAAGCCCGATTAACGATCAGTGTCGGAGTTTGCTGACCGCACTTCGGCAAGAACTTGACCAGCGAGCGATCACGACGCCGCTCTACTGGGGCAATCGCAACTGGAAGCCCTACCTTCGAGATGCGCTGTCCGATGTGGCGGCCGACGGCCATCGGCGGGTGCTGGCCATGTTCACCAGCGCTTATCCCTCCTATTCATCCTGCCGGCAATATCGGGAAAATCTCTATGACGCAGCCAACGGGCTTCCAATCCAGATCGACCGCATCCGGCACTATGCAACTCACCCGGGCTTCGTAACCGCTTCGGTAGCCGCCACCGTGGCTGCGTTGGACGAGCTGCAGTCCGGCACCGGGGACATTCGACTGCTCTTCGTAACTCACTCGATTCCGATCGCCATGGCCCTTACAGCGGGTCCGGAACCGCGCAGTGCCCAAGGGGCCTATGTCGACTGGCACGTCGCTGTCGCAGCTGAGATTTCCCGGCAGGTGTCCCAACAGCGGGATAGGGCGTACCAATTCGACCTGGCCTACTGCTCCAGGTCCGGGCCACCCGAGCAGCCCTGGCTGGAACCAGATGTCAAAGCCCGGCTTGGGGAGCTCAAGGCCATTGGAGCAACCGGGGTTGTCCTGGTGCCGATCGGCTTCGTCTCCGACCACATGGAAGTGATCTTCGATTTGGACATTGAGGCGGCGCGCACCGCCGCAGATCTTGGTCTCCGCTTTTCCAGAGCGGCCACAGCGGGGACGCATCCGGCATTCATCGCGGCCCTTGCCGACCTACTGATCGAACGGGGGCAGGTGGCACGCGGTGAAGAAACCATGCCGGCGGTGATTCCTGGCGGACAGCTCGGCTGGTATGCCTGCCCGAGAGAATGTTGTCCGAATCGCACCGAGCCAGACCGGCCCACCTTGTGCGCTGCGTTTTCTACAGGTGCTCGCGCATCGCGCTCCTAAACCGCCTACTTCGTCGTTACTCGCAGAACAAACAGCGGGTCTGCTCGCTCCTGCTCGGCACAGCGGCGCGCGATACCCCACGCTGGCACCTCGCTTCGGCGATTCGCCGGCCCATTAGCCGAGCGAAGTGATAGGAAGCAGTGCCGATGATTCAAAGCGGGCTCAAACTCGGGAATTTCGAGCGTTCTTCGGCGTTATAGCGGGCGCAGCGGACCTCGGCAAGCCCTCGAGGCCAGTTGTGATATGCATGCGCTCGGGTTCACAAGAAGGAAGTGGGCCCAGACCCCGGGAAGGGAACGATGGCGACCGATTACGACGCCCCACGCAAGACCGACGAAGAACTGAATGAAGACAGTATTGAAGAGCTGAAGACCCGCCGTAACGATAAGAACTCCGGAAAGGTTGACGAGGACGAGGCGGAGGCCGCGGAGGCCTTCGAGCTACCCGGTGCCGATCTTTCCCACGAAGAACTGACGGTGCGGGTGCTGCCCCGCCAGTCCGACGAGTTCACCTGTGCTGGCTGCTTCTTGGTTCGGCACCGCAGTCAGATTGCCGAGGAGCGACCGAACGGGGACGCCTACTGCTATGACTGTGCCGGCTAGGCACTGACAATGATCTTGGTCCGGCCAGTGGGTGTTTCGGTGCCCATGTCCTTGGACCAGCGCTTGGCTGCGAAACGCTGAGTGAGGATCTGAGTGACACCCACGCCGATCGCGCTGGCCACCGTCCAACTGACGGCTTCCTGCAGCGGAGCCTCGGGATCGCTGGGTGACGGCGGCTCACGTCCGGTAATCGACTTCCACGCGAACTTGATCAACATCTTAGAGGCGACGGTCATCAGGGCGCCGATTGCCGCGGCGTAAAGCTTCCAGAGCAACTTGTCAGCCAGTCTCATGGCGCGCCTCTCCTGTTCAGTGAGCATGTGCTGGCCATCCTAATGGCGAGCGGCCGGCCGACTAGGTTGGCGTCGTGCTTTATCGGGAGAGGCTCTGGGTGCCCCTTTCCTGGTGGCTGATCGGTGCTCTTCTCGCGCTGTCGGTGCTGGTCGCTGTTGGCGCGTATCTCGGCCCGACCTGGGGGCTGGTGACGGGGCTGCTCAGCGTCGCAGGGATTGGGGCTATCTTTGCCGCAGCATCGGTGGTGATCCGCCTCGATTCCCGCGAGCTTGTCGTCGGACGCGCGCGAATCGAGTTGAGCTACCTGAGCGCCGCCGTTCCGTTGGATAGGGTTGCGGCCGAACGTCGGACGGGAATCGACGCCGATGCCCGGGCATTCCTTGTCGTCAGGCCTTATGTGCCCGGCGCTGTCGAGATCACCCTTGATGACCCCGACGATCCAGTGCCGTACTGGCTCGTGTCCAGCCGAGATCCCGCGCGATTCGCGTCGGCCTTGTCCGCCGCGATCCGAGCCAAGGGTGGTCTCCACTAGGCTGGCGGAGTGGACGAGGTCGAGGTGCTCGTGCAGCTACTCGACCCGGACCTGGACCCGCCCAGCTATGCGCAGCCCGGTGACGCAGGTGCGGATCTTCGATGTGCCGAAGATTTCGTACTCGGGCCCGGAGAGCGCCGGGTGGTCGGGACAGGTCTCGCCATCGCCTTACCGGAAGGCTTTGCGGCTTTCGTGCATCCGCGGTCGGGGCTTGCTGCTCGATTCGGGATCGGCATCGTCAATTCTCCAGGCACCATCGACGCTGGGTATCGGGGAGAAATCAAGGTCTGTCTGGTCAATCACGACACCTCGCGCCCGGTGCGGTTCACCAGGGGTGACCGGATCGCACAGCTGGTCATCCAGCCGGTGAGCCGGGCGGCATTCGTCCCGGTAAGCGAGCTTCCCGACTCCGCACGGGGCACCGGAGGTTACGGTTCCACCGGTGGCCTGGTGTTTATCGCACGCGGCGCACAGGAGCAACGAGAAGGATGAAGTCGCCCGCAATGATCATGGGGAAAGCAGCATGATATTCCGGCGGGGGAAGAAGCACGATGAGGAGCCCGAGGCTCAAACCGATGATCTCGAGCCAGTGATCGGCAGGGTCACTGGTCGCATGCCCGACGACCAGGCCGCCGGAGAATCCGATGCCAGACCAGCGCCTGCCGTGGAAAGGGGGCAACCGTTGACCGACGCCAGCACCACCGGCGAACCTGGCAGTGAGACGCCCACCCAGCCGGCAACGGCCGGCCGGGGTAGCTATTCCGGATCGGCGTCGTCAACCGACTTGGACCTGGCTGCACTCGACAGTAGGGACTGGCGCGCCGATGGCCCGTTCGACATCGATGAGGTGGACTTGGATGCCGACACGGAAGACGATCCGCCTCGAATTGACCTCGGCAGCATGGTGCTCACCGTCCTTCCCGGGGCCGAACTACGTCTGCAGGTCGCGGAGGAGACCCAGCAGATTGTCTCGGCGATGCTGGTGACCGGTGACTCGGCATTGGAGCTGGGCGCATACGCAGCTCCACGCAGCGGAGGCCTGTGGAGCGAGCTCCGAGACGAAATGATCGAGTCAGCCACCGAGGCAGGGGGTTCTGCCGCTCTCATTGAAGGTCCGTTCGGGGTGGAGCTGCGCCGGCTGCTGCCGGTGTCCACTCCGGACGGCGAGCAGGGCTATCAGCCGTCGCGGATGTGGGTGGTCGAGGGACCGCGCTGGCTGCTGCGCGGTATCCTCTACGGCCAGGCTGCGTTAGAGGATGGAGTGGACTCACCGGTGGCCGAGCTGCTGACGGCGTTTCGCCACGTCGTTGTCAGGCGCGGGGAGGAGCCGAAGGCTCCCGGTGAGCTGCTTCCGCTTCACATGCCAACGGGTCTGACCAGGTCGGATGCTGGATCTTGATTGGAGCGGGTGGAATGCTTGGATCCGGGGTGAGGACCAATGGCCAAAGAGAACATTTTGCAGCGGGCCCTACGGCGGTTTGCCTCGTCTACTGCGGAGCTGGAGTCTGAAGAGCTGCAGCAGAACGTACGGGAGTCCGGCGCCGTACCCATTC
>DATFQK010000334.1:0-2972 GCA_035264345.1 Gemmatimonadales bacterium
ATCGAGGCCGGAGGTGGGCTCGTCGTACAACAGGTACTTCGGGTTTCCGGCGATGGCCCGGGCAATGCCGACCCGCTTCCGCATGCCCCCGGAAAGCTGAGCGGGAAATTTTTCGATGGTATCGGCCGGCAGATTGACCAGCCGAATGCACTCGGACACGCGTTGACGGCAGTACTCCAGGTCGGCGTAGCGGTCCTCGTCGGTGATACCGAGCCGTACATTTTCGAACACATTCATCGAGTCGAAGAGCGCTCCGTTCTGAAAGACGTACCCGATATGCGAGCGAAGCTCGGACAGCTCTCGGCGCTTGAGCAGGCAGACGTCCTTCCCATCGACGTAGATCTCGCCTTCGTCCGGCCGGATCAGGCCAATGACGTGCTTGAGCAGCACACTCTTGCCGGTTCCCGACGGCCCCAGCAGTGCCACCGTCTCGCCTTCGCGGACCTCAAAGTCGACGCCGTTCAGCACCACCTGTTTGCCGAACGCCTTATGCACGTTGCGAAGTTCGATCATTGATTCAAAAGCAGTCGGGTGAGCACCGTGTCCAGCACGAGAATCAGCACGGAGCTGGCGACCACCGCCGTGGTGGTGGATCTGCCCACGCCCTCCGCGCCCTGCTGGGTGTTGAAGCCCATGTAGCAGGAGATCACCGTAATGGACCCGGCAAAGAAGAAGGCCTTGATTACCGAGTACCAGGCATCCCAGGGCCGCCAGTAATACTGCGCTCCATAGATGAAGTCCGCGTCCGTCACCGGCAAAACGGCCTTGACCGAGACCCAGCCGGACACGACCCCGGAGAGGTTCGCCAGAATGGTCAGGGCGGGTATCATGAGGAGGCCGGCCAGCACCCGGGGGATCACCAGGTGCGACGCGGGCGACCGGCCCAGGCTCTCCAGCGCATCGATCTGTTCGGTTACCCGCATGGTGCCCAGCTCGGCGGCATAGCGCGCGCCGATCCGGCCGGCCAAAATCAGCGCGGTCAGGACCGGGCCCAACTCCAGAATGATGGACGAGACCACCAGCGTTCCGACCACATAGTACGGAATCGCCCCGGTAAACTGGTAGCCGGTCTGAAGAGCGGTAACCGCCCCGGCAAACGCCGAGATGAGCAGCACGATAAACAGACTTCCAGCACCAATGTTCCAGGCCTCGATCATCATTCTGGGCCACCAGATTCGGAATTCGCCGAGGCCCCGAATGGCTTCCAGAACGAAGTAGGTCAGCCGTCCCACGTGCGAAGCGCCATCCAGGACGAGCCGGCCGATGCGGGCCAAGGGATTCATGGGGACCAAAGCTAATTCCGTTCAGGTTGCGCCG
Source organism: Gemmatimonadales bacterium (assembly GCA_035264345.1). Classification (GTDB taxonomy): domain Bacteria; phylum Gemmatimonadota; class Gemmatimonadetes; order Gemmatimonadales; family GWC2-71-9; genus CAVVWJ01. The sequence goes on from DATFQK010000334.1 coordinate 1,318, forward strand.
TTAGGCGAGCACTACCTGCAGGTCCATGCGCCCGCGTTCCGCCGGAGTCTGCTGCGCTGGTTCGGTCGCAACGGCCGCGACCTTCCCTGGCGCCGAACCCGCGATCCCTATCGCATCATGGTGTCGGAGTTCATGCTGCAGCAGACCCAGGTAGCGCGAGTCGAGGGATTCTACCACCGGTTTCTCGCGCGCTACCCCACCCTGGAGCACCTCGCGTCAGCCCCGCCGGCTACCGTGCGCGAGAGCTGGCAGGGTCTGGGCTACTATCGACGGGCGGTCAACCTGCACCGGCTGGCCCAGGAAGTCGTCCAAAACAGAGGCGGCGTCATTCCCTCGGACACCGGCCAGCTGCGCCTTCTGCCGGGAGTCGGGCGGTACACCGCCGCGGCGGTCGCGAGTTTTGCTTTCGAGCGCGAGGTCACGCCGATCGATACCAACGTGGCCCGGGTGCTTCGCCGGGTATTCCATTCCCGAGCCAGATCGAAGGCTTGGGCTCGACGGCTCGAGAGATCCGCCGCGATGCTCCTGCCGAGGGGTGGCAGGAAAGCCTGGCTGTTCAATCAGGCAATTATGGAGCTGGGAGCGCTGATCTGTACCGCGCGGGTGCCCCGCTGCGGCACGTGTCCAGTGCGGGCGGTTTGTCAGACGGCTGTTCGGGAAGCAGGAAGGACTAGGGCAGCATCGCTCCGGCAAAGAGCGCAACCAGGCCGAAGGTCCCCGCAATCGAGGCGACAATCCGCTGGCGGGCTCGCAGCTCATCGAAGTAGCGGGCCGCCTCGCCGGTAGGATCCAGCCGCCCCAGCCGGGTTGCCGTGGGCAAGGCAATGAGGAGCGTGATCAGCGCGGCGATGACGCCGGCCCCTTGCATGATCACCAGCCAGACGGTGAATCCGGCCATCTCACCTCCGCTGATCTGGAAGGTGAGAATGATCCCCGAGAGAACCGTGAGCAGGGAGCCCGGTGCTATGGCCACCTTGGTCAGTTTGGATTGGGCTCGAACGACGGCGCCGAGACCGCCGCGCTCCTCCTGTTTGGCGGCGATGCCTACCACCATCGATGCTATAGCCCCGCCCAGCCACATGGTGAAGCCAAGCAGGTGAAGAAAGATCCAGGCGCGATTCACGAAGGGGTAGCCGACAGGATAGCACCATCGATCGGCTGGCGGCCGGAGAAGCCGGTATCGATGTCATGCCAGTGCCTGATCCGGTCCTCACCCAACCGCCAGCAGAGGAAGATGGGACGATCGTCCCTCAGGGAATAGAAATCCACCAGTCCACCATCGAAGCCCTTGAAGACGCAGCCGATGGCCTCGAGCTCCTGCAGATACTGATTGATGCGATTGGCGTGACGGGTCACTTCTTCCCGGGCAGCGACCAGTTCCTGGGTTTCGCCCCAATCGGCTCGAGCCCCGCCGGTCAGGACCTCGAAACGGCCCACGGCCGCGCGCCACGCGGGGTACTCCACCGTGAGATCCGCGACTATCCGACGGACCAGCGGCAGCGTGCGTTCCGCCTCGTCCAGGGTAAACAGCTTGAATTCAGACATGCCCGCTCCGTGGCCTATCCCCACACGATGTTCACCGACGATATCTGTTCCGGGTGACTGATGAACCCTACCACCCGCCCGGCTTGGTCCACAACGGTGATGGTCGGCCT
>DATFQK010000335.1:0-4790 GCA_035264345.1 Gemmatimonadales bacterium
CAGATAACCCACAAACAGGAAGAACAGGAACAGCGTGAGCGTGAGCCGGGCATCCCAGGTCCACCAGGTGCCCCAGATCGGTTTGGCCCAAATAGGTCCGGTGGTGAGCATCACGGCGCTGAACGCCACACCCACCTCGGCCGAGGCAGCGGCAAAGCGGTCCAGCCGAGGATCCCGCAGCCAGAGGTAGAGCGCGCCGGTCACACCTACCAGCGAGAACGCCAGGAGCGCACTCCAGGCCGCGGGAACGTGGAGGTAGAAGATCTTCTGGGCTAGGCCCTGGCGGGCCTCGACCGGGGTGTATCCCAGGGCAAGCACGTAGACCAGGAGGAGCCCAACGAAGGCGGCGGCACTGAGCCGAAGCCCGCGGCGGACGATTCGATCGGCCTTACCGTCTATCGGCTCCATCGGGCCGCACCTCTCATTCGTCCACTATCGCGGGGAAGACCAGCGTACATAGTGTCACGAACACGATGTCATAGAGCCCGAGAAGCCGAACCCAGCCCAACATCTCGTCCCAGGGTCGTCCGGCCAGCAGCCGCGAGGTGACCTGCACGGCGCCGATGAGCGGCGGCACCATGAAGGGGAGCAGCAGAACCGGCAATAGCAGCTCGGCATGCCGGGTACGCACCGCCATAGCGCTGAAGATCGTTCCCACCGCCACGAATCCGATGGTGGCGAGGACCGTTGTTCCCAGGATGCCGGGCAGGCTGGACCACAGACTCATATTGAAGAACAGGGTGAAGAGCGGCAGAGTCACCAGCTCCACAGCGCCGACGAAGGCCAGGTTGGCCAGCAGCTTGCCCAGGAACAGTGCCTCTCGCGATACCGGGGCCAGCAGCAGTCCATCGAGCGCGGAGTTTTCCCGCTCGATGGTAAAAGCCCGGTTCATCGCCAGCAACGCAGCCAGCGCAAAGGTCACCCACAAGACACTGGGTGCGAGCGCCGTGGCTGAAAGCGCGGTTGGATCCCGGGCGAAGTTGAAGACTACCAGGACTAGAGCGGCGAAAACCAGCGCGGAAAGGAGGGCGGTTCGGCTCCGGAGCTCCGCCCGGATGTCCTTCCCGGCGACCGCCAGAATCAGCTGCATCGATCTAAGCACCGGTCAGCATGTCGTAGCGGGAGAGGAACGCGTCGAGCTCGCCCCCTCGAGGCTCGTCTACCGCCCAGCGGCCTCCGATCAGCACCGCCACCCGCGAGGTCAGGTCCCACACATCGTTCAGCTGATGAGTCACGATAACCACACCGGCACCCTGCTGCAGGCGGGAGCCCAGATCAGACCGAAGCCGCTCCGCCGCCGGAGCATCGAGTGCCGTAAAGGGCTCGTCCAGCAGGATAATGCGCGGAGCGTGCAGCAAGGTGCGGGCGACCGCCACTCGCTGGAGCAGACCACGGCTGAGTCTCCGGGGCAGCTCTGACGCCCGGCTACCGAGCCCGGCGGCGGCCAGAGCCGCATCGGCAACCTGGTTGGGCTGATCCAGCGCATAGAGGCGGGCAGCAAAGGCCAGGTTTTCCCGCAGGGTGAGGTCGTCGTAGAGCAGCGACTGATGGGAGAGCAGGCCAATCGCACGGCGAGCCCCGTCCCGGCCACGGCCAAGCCGGTGGCCCAGAACCCGGATTTCCCCGGCGCTCGGGCGCAGGAGCCCGGCGAGCAATCTCAGGAGGGTTGTTTTGCCGGCGCCGTTGGGCCCAATGATGGCCAGCGCCTCGCCTGGCCTGAGGGAGAGGTCCAGGCCGCGCAGCACGCGGGCTGGGCCGAAGGAGTGCTGGAGCCCGTGAGCTTCGAGAAGTGGGACGCCGTCATGAGACGGCATCGATCCGCGCGCCGAGCTCGTCGAGGCGGAAGGGTTTGACGATGTAGCCGGAGTGGGGAAGATCGAGAACCTTGAGCTGGGGCTCAATACTCATGTAGGCCGTGGTGATGATGACCGGAAGCTCCGGTTGAGTCAGCCGGATGCGCCGCAGCAGATCGACCCCATCGGTATCGGGGAGGCGCATGTCCAGGACCGCGACATCCGGCTTATGTTGCTCGAGCTGCTTCAATGCCTCGGCCCCGGTTGAGGCAAACACCAGATCGTATCGAGGATTAAACGCCCGCTCATAGCTCAATCGAAGCGCCGGCTCGTCCTCGACGATCAAGACGCGCCGGCGCCGTTTGCCCTTGGTCATTCCGTACGCCCCTGGGGCCGGTGCTGGAGCACTGGGAGAGGAAGTTGAACTGGGGGTACTCTAATGGAAATCGCGGGCGATGGAAAGGCGGCCTAAGCCGCCTTCCCTACTGATTAACCGCTGACTCGAGCTGAAAGAGATCGTCCAGCTTGGTGAGCATGAGAAGGAATCGAATCTCCTCGCTGGCATTTCGAAGAACGACGACCTGGCGCCGCTCGGCGGCCCGCCGCTGGATCAACATCAGGGCCCCGAGTCCGGCCGAATCCACGTGGCGGGTACGCGCCAGATCGATGATCAGCCGACCGGCGCCCTCGGGCATCTGCTCCAAGAGTTGGATGGCGGCTTTCCGGATTTCGACCCGGGTATCGAGTCCGAGCGTCTCCGGTGCAGCCATGTCGCGCTCTGCGTCGTGCGGCGACCTCATAGCTCCTCCTTCGGCACCGAGCTATCTCAACCAGGTTCAGGCGACCAGGTGAGACCTCTAGTTTTGCGGCCCCGAATCACTCCGGGTGTGCTCTTATCGGGCGGATTTGCGCTTGGCCGCATCGACCGCGCGCCCTCGTGTCTCCAAAATGGCGAGACTGGTGCCAGCGGCGAGAAACGTTGGATTCGCAATCCCTTGCGAAGCCTCATACAACTCTTGCAGTTCCGCTTCACGCCGCACTCCGCGGCAGACTACCGCAAAAGTAGCGAATGGTACTGCCGCACTCTTACTCCGCTTGGCCGGTTCCCTTAGGTTCTGGTTGACTCTCACACCTGCAGATCATGAACGATCAGATCGATACACTCCTCTCCGAGGAACGTCGGTTCCCTCCTCCGCGCGGATTTGCCGCGCGCGCCGCAGCAACCGAGACCCTCTACCAGGCGGGCGGCGACTGGAAAAAGTTTTGGGAGCAGCAGGCACGCGAGCTGGAGTGGATCGCGCCGTGGAGCCGGGTGCTCGAGTGGGAGCTGCCTCACGCCCGCTGGTTCGTCGGTGGCAAGCTCAACGCCTCGGCCAACTGTCTCGACCGGCACCTGGACGGTCCGCGCCGGAACAAGGCGGCCATCATCTGGGAAGGTGAGCCAGGCGATCGCCGCGTCCTCACCTACTGGGACCTTGCCCGGGAGGTTCGCCGCTGCGCCAACGCTCTCAAGAATCTCGGTATCCGCCGAGGCGACCGGGTGGCCATCTACCTCCCGATGATCCCTGAGGCTGTGGTGGCAATGCTCGCCTGCGCCAGAATCGGCGCGGTGCACTCAGTGGTGTTCGGAGGGTTCTCTGCCGAGTCATTGCGAGACCGGATCAATGATGCGCAAGCCGTTGCACTGATCACCGCGGACGGTGGGTATCGCCGGGGGCAGGTGCTGCCGCTCAAGCGCTTTGCCGATGACGCGCTGGCTCAGTGCCCCTCGATCAGGCACTGCATCGTGGTTCGGAGAGTAGGCGAGGAATCGGCAGCGGTGATGAAGGATGGACGGGACCACTGGTGGCACGCGCTCATCCAGGTGGCCTCGCTCCAGAGTGAGCCCGAGGCAATGGACGCAGAAGATCTGCTCTTCATCCTGTACACCTCCGGCACCACCGGTAAGCCCAAGGGCATCGTACACACCACCGGCGGCTATCTCACTCACGTCGCTACCACCACGCGCTACGTGTTCGACCTGCGGGAAGACGATGTGTTCTGGTGTACCGCCGACATCGGATGGGTTACCGGCCATAGTTACGTGGTGTACGGCCCACTGGCCAACGGCGCGACGGTGATGATGTACGAGGGCGCGCCCGACTGGCCGGAGCGGGACCGGTTCTGGAGCATCGTGGAGACCTATGGCGTCACGGTCCTCTATACCGCGCCCACCGCTATCCGCGCCTTCATGAAATGGGGCCCCGAGCATCCCGGTCGTCACGACCTTGGCACCCTGCGCCTGCTCGGCACGGTGGGCGAGCCGATTAATCCCGAGGCCTGGATCTGGTATCACGAGCAGATAGGTGGCGGACGCTGCCCCATCGTGGACACGTGGTGGCAAACCGAGACCGGCGGCATCATGATCACTCCCCTGCCGGGCATCACCACCACCAAGCCGGGTTCCGCTACCATACCGTTCCCCGGGGTAACTGCGGAGCTGGTAGACGCCGGCGGTAAGCTGCTCGAGCAGGGCGGCGGATTTCTCACCATCAGCCAGCCCTGGCCCGGCATGCTCCGCACGATTTACGGGGACGACACGCGTTACCGCGACACCTACTGGAGCCGTTTCCCCGGCCGCTACTTCGCCGGCGACGGCGCCAAGCTGGATGAGCAGGGCTACTGGTGGATTCTTGGCCGGGTGGACGATGTCCTCAATGTCGCGGGACACCGAATCGGGACCATGGAGGTGGAGAGCGCGCTGGTCGACCACCCCGCCGTGGCCGAAGCAGCGGTGGTGGGCCGTGCTCACGACCTGAAGGGCCAGGCGCTGGCCGCCTTTGTCACTCTCAAAGAAGGCAAGCAGCCCAGCCCCAGCCTCAAGGATGATCTTAAGGAGCACGTGGTGAAGAAGATCGGCGCCATCGCCCGCCCCGACGACATTCTCTTCTCTGCCGATCTGCCCAAGACCCGGAGCGGGAAGATCATGCGTCGGCTGCTCAAGGACATCGCCGAGGG
>DATFQK010000336.1:0-2906 GCA_035264345.1 Gemmatimonadales bacterium
AAATCCTGGCCAATCCCGCTGAGGTGCCGGCGGTTACTGCCCTGGATGTCGCCGTTATGGCGGATGGCCTGGAGGGAAGCGAGCGCTTCGGCCATTGGCTGGCCGGCGAGTCTCACACGTCCGACCTCCAGGCCTTCGGACATCGGATGCTGGCCCAGGCCGCCCTGGCCCGGGGCCAGTGGCGCCGTGCCAGGGACGAGCTGGCCGTTGCCGCGACCCGCGACTCGATACCAGCGCTGGAGCTGAGGTCACTCTTTGCCGCGCTCTCCTTCCTACCCCTGCCCTCGGGGGAGATCGGCGAGGCCCGCGAGGCAGTCAGCCGGTGGGAGCCGGCGAGCCAGTCGGCCGGAGTGGTGGAACACACCACAGCCCATGCCGGGCTCCACCCGGCACTCCGGCTCCAGCGGCTCGCGCTGCTGGACATTCGCCTGGGCGACACCACCGGGGCCTTGCGCGCCGCGCGCGCGCTGGAGCGGGCAGCCGACTCGACCCGTGTCGGGCAGGTGGTCCGCACTCTGGCGCAGAGCATCCGGGCCCATGTGGCGGCGTCGGCCGGGCGGACCCGCGACGCCCTAGCCGCACTGGAGTCAGCCGGCTGGGAGTCGGCAGCTCCATACGTGGTGGCCGAGGCCTACGATCGGTACTTCCGGGGAGAGCTGCTGGCGCAGGTTGGGCGGGACGACGAGGCGCTCGGCTGGTTCCGCTCCATCGCCGAACGGGCCGCCTACGAGCTGGTGTACCTGGCGCCTTCGCATCTCCGCCAGGCGGAGATCTACGACCGGCGGGGAAACCGCGACGAGGCCGTGAAACACTACCGCCGGTTCATCGAGCTCTGGCAGAACGCAGACCCAGAGTTACAGCCAGTGGTGGACGGAGCGAGGAAGCGATTGGCCGAACTCAGCCCGTCGGGGTAGATCCCTCGGTCGTTTCACTCTCTCGGGATGAGGTGCCCACCATTCCCGCTCACGCTTTTCTTGTTCCCGCTCACGCTTTTCTTTCCCCGTCAAATCAGCCTTTCTCTACTGGTAAGCGGACTGCATTCCCCCACTCGGTCCACGAGCCGTCGTAGTTCCGCACGTTGTCGAAGCCGAGCAGGTAGGTGAGCGCGAACCAGGTGTGAGACGACCGTTCGCCGATCCGGCAGTAGGCGATGGTCTCCGCTTCCGGCCGCAGATTGTTGTCCTTCACGTATAGCTGGCGCAGCTCGCTCGCGGGCCGGAAGGTGTGAGTGTCGGGATCGATCGCCTTGGCCCAGGGAATGCTCTTGGCGCCGGGGATATGTCCGCCGCGCAGGCAGCCTTCCTGCGGGTATTCCGGCATATGGGTTTTCTCTCCCCGGAACTCCTCGGGGCTCCTTACGTCAACCAGCTGGCCTTTCTGCTTCAGGTGAGCCAGGACATCCTCTCGGAAGGCGCGGATACGGGTATCGTCTCGCTCTCCCACCGTGATGTTGCCCTCACGGTACTTGGTCCGCTCGGTGGACAGGGGACGGCCCTCGTCGATCCAGCGGAGCCGGCCGCCGTCCATCACCTTCACATTGTTTAGTCCGAAGAGCTGCAGCACCCAGAGTGCGTAGGTGGCCCACCAGTTGTTCTTGTCGCCGTAGAAGACGATGGTGGTATCGTTGTCGATGCCCTTCGACCGGAGGAGCTTCTGCAGCCGGTCACGATCGATGTAGTCCCGGATCACCGGATCGTTCAGGTCGTTGGTCCAGTCGATCTTCACTGCCCCGGGGATGTGGCCGGTGTCATAGAGCAGCAGATCCTCATTCGATTCGACCAGCCGTACCTTGGGATCCTCCAGATGCTGAGCCACCCAGTCGGTGGACACCAGCACCTCCGGGTGAGCATATCCTCGCTCTTCGATCGGAGTGACGGAGGGAGCGGTCTGCACCGGGGTCATAGCATTCTCCTTGGTAAAAAGCTCGGGTACTGGGTATCAGAAATGGAACCGGCCGCTGACCTCGGAAGAGGTGCGGCCGGCGAGAAGTCCTGATCCTGTGCACTAGTCAATCTCGGGCGGCGCCCCCTGCTCGGGTTTTCGAGCGCTGCTACAGCAACAGCAGAGAGAGCGGAGCTGCGAGATGACCGGGTTCACGGAAAGAAATTACGACCTAATCTGTCGGGATGTCAAATGCGGACTTAATGGTGGATCCGCCGGAGCTCCTTGGTCCAGCTCGGCATCAGCGGCGCCAGCAGGAGGAGATAGAGGGCAAAGGCCATGGCGGTCGACCCCAAGTCCAGACCGGGTACCACCTGTCCCACCAGCCCCACGGCTGTGGTGCACCAGACGAGCGGCAGGAGAATGGTGGCCACGAAGCGCCCCGGCTCAGGAATACCGGCTTCCCGAACATTGAGGCGGAGGACCAGTGCGGCAAAAATCACATGGCCAACGAAGGTAGCTGCCGCCACAGATCCCAGACCGTAGCCGCCGGCCAGGGCCCCGATCGAGAGCGCAAAGGTGACGGCCAGAGCGGACGCGGCGTACATCGGCAGCTGCCGCTGGCGTCCCGCCGCCACCGCGCCGACCGACGCGAGGTTCACCAGTCCCATCGCCACACCCGAGAGCAGGAAGATGCGGGCCGGCGCGATCGCCTCCTGATATTGCGGCATGGCCAGGGCGACGACCGGGCCCACCACCACGCTCGCCGCGCCGAGCAGTGGCGGCAGGATTCGGGCGAAAGGGACGAGCGTGCGCTCGAGATGTCCATGCAGAGCCGACGCGGCACCATCGGAAGACGCCTGCCCGTACACCTCGGGGAACACGACCGTGCGGATCACCAGCGCAAGCGCCGAGGTCCCGGTCGTGAGTGATCCGGCAAAGGCGTAGTGCCCCAGCATCGTCTGGCCACCCCAGAGCGCCACCACCCAGCGGTCGCCGGTGGAGAGCAGAATGCCCACGCACAT
>DATFQK010000337.1:0-5529 GCA_035264345.1 Gemmatimonadales bacterium
GGAACAGCTTCCATTGCTCCTGACGTGCCGCTCCCGGACGACCGCCGTTGTACATCAACGAGACCAGCAGAGTCCCTTCCGGGCGACCCAGGTACCCGACCACCGTCGACACCTGACCCAGTGTTCCGGTCTTGGCCCGAACCACTCCGGATGCAGGAAATCCGGTATTCAGCTGGCGCAGGGTGCCCGTGCCGTTGGATGGAAGGAGCTGCGGGAAGTTCCGGCCCGCCTGGGTGGTGGGGAACTTTGCCAGGTATGAGACGAACGTGGATGCGCTGACCCGGTCCTCATAGGACAGCCCACTGCCATCCACCAGGTACACGCCCTGATTCTGGCCGGTGATAGCCTGGACGTGGTCCATCAGGTGGGCAGGCCCATCTTCCCGGCCGCCCGCCCACTGGAGCAGCAGCTCCGCCCCGGCGTTGAGGCTCCGTCGGTTGATCTCGCTGGCCAATGAGTCGAGCGGAGGGGAGGCCACCTCGGCCAGCACTCGGGTCGATGCGTCCAACGACGCTTTTGGCCTTCTGCTCCGGTTCCAGGTGATGCCCGCGCGCTTCAAGGCCGAGCTCCAGACCGCGGACAGGACCGCCTTGGGATCACTCGATACGGTGGTTAGCCGGCGCGGCGCCGCGCGCACGCCCAAAGTCCCGCTGACCACCCAGCCGCCACCCCTCCTCGGTACCAGTCGGAGGCGGGATCGGCGCCCGCTTCGGGTGGTGGCAGTCACCGTCACCAGTGAGCTGATGCCGGCAGGAGCCGTCTCGATGAGTCTGACCCGCTCGCCTACCCGCCCCGGCCGAACGGTGAACCAGACGATGTTCTCGTGCACCATGAGCGGCCCAACCAGGGGAGCAAACAGGCGTCCCATATGGCGTCGGGACCAGACGGCCGGATAGATCGCCGTTGCCGGTCCATCGGCGCTCTGAACCTGCAATGGACCGCTGAGGCGCCTGACACCCACATCCGCCAGCTGTGTGGCTAGGTCAAACAGTGTTGGCCCCGAGCCTTCAGCCCGTTCCAGCGAGGGGTCTCCATTCACCTCGAGCGCCCAATCGCCCAGCCATTCGCCGGTCTTGGGGTCGACCACTCCAGACCCTATCAGGCGAGTTGCGCGTCGGGCGTTTCCCCCCAACACGCTCCGGGCGTACCCGGTGGTGAATAGCTTCACCGTTGACGCCGGCATCAGCGAAGCGTCGGCATTGAAGCTCCAGAGCATCTGCCCTGCCTGGTCTGCCACCGCAATTCCCCAGTCCCCTGGAGCGCTGCGAGACGCCACGGCGTACCAGTCGTTCATCCGCGATCCCAGCCAGCGGGGATCGGTCTGCGCCGGAAGCGCAGTAGCCCAGCCGGCCAGGCCTGCGATCGCCAGTATCAACCGGAGATGACGTGAACCGCGCAACCCTGCCATTCAACTCACCGAAAGGGAGACAAAGAGTACCCGCAACGTGCGTAACTGACCCACAAAGGCCGGGAATCTATCCTCAGATCCCGCCCCGGAGTCAAGCTCAAGCGCTTGATGCAAGGGCTGTTATAGGGCTACCTGGCAACAGTGCTCGCCAGCTATCAAAGGGGGTGCGGCAAATCCTGCGCCCGCCGGGAGCTGCCGTATCCGGCCCGGGAGCAGCCGAAACAGTCCCGGGAACCTCAGAATGGTTGTGAGGCAACAACACTGTAGTGCCTCCGCAGAGGGAGCTTACCCCGTGACCTCGGTCACAGCCCCCTCGCCTTGGCCCGGATATGATACCGGGCGCGAAAGCTTGACGGTTGTCCAGCGGGAACTCAAGAACGGGGGCGAACTGCTCCCATTTCGGGTCCGGTTCTCACTGGTTGCGGAATAGATGGGCAGCGCGGAAGGCGGGACCCAAAAATGACTTCACGCAAGCGATCTGAGGAGGTCGAATGAAAATGAATGCTCCCACGCGCTACGCGACGCTCGCGGCATTGATTGCCGGCCTGGCGTGCGCCGGCAACACGGCGCGGACGGACGACACTGATCAGTCGGCCGCCGCCAAGGACACCACTACGACGACGGGTCGCGACACTCTCAACGGGCAGAACGAGAACCCGCCGGGATATCGGGGCATGGAGCAGGACACCACGCAGGCCCCAGTGGGCCAGACCCCGTCTGATACGTTCCTCCAGAATCAGGGTCAGGGCACTCCGCAGGATACCTCGGGTTACTCCGGGATCGAGCGGGTGGATACCACCGGACAGGCCAATCAGCAGAATCAGACCGACACGACCGGCGTGACCGGTCAGGACACCTCGAATATGACCGGCCAGGACACCTCGGGCGCGGCTGGTGCCGATACGTCCAGCATGAACCAGAGCTCGGGCAACCAGAACTCCGGTGCGCAGCTCGATTCAACCGGGACGTCGCAGACGGGTGACACGACCGGCTACGATCAGTCACAGAGCAGGGACTCGACCAACCGGTAAACGGATCGTTGTAGGGAAGTCGAAGGAAGAAGGGTCCCGGTCCGGGGGCGCACCAGCGCCCCCGGACCATTTTCTGCCCTATTTCAGCAACGCCTTGGCTATCGTCTGCAGCTGCATGTTGCTGGTACCTTCGTAGATCGTTCCGATCTTGGCATCCCGGTAGTACTTCTCTGCGGGATATTCCTTCGAGTAGCCGTATCCGCCGAAGAGCTCCAGGCAGGCGGAGGTAATCCGGTCGGCCACCTGCGAGCTGAATAACTTTGCCATGGCGGCCTGCTGGGCAAAGGGCAACCGGGCATCTTTAAGCCGGGCCGCGTTGTAGACCATCAGTCGGGCCGCTTCCAGGTCGGTTGCCATCTGGGCCAGCTGAAACTGGACCGCCTGAAACTCCGCTATCGGCTTGCCGAACTGACGCCGCTCCTTGACATAGGCGGTTGCCGCCTCGAGCGCGCCCCGGGCCACCCCGATCATCTGGGCGCCTATGCCTATCCGGCCCTCGTTCAGAGTCTCGATCGAGATCTTGTAGCCCTGCCCAACCGGGCCAAGCACGTTCTCACCCGGGACCTGGCACTCCTCCAGAATGAGCTCGGTGGTACTGGAGGCCCGAATCCCCAGCTTGTTTTCCTTCTTCCCGATGGAGAATCCGGGGAAGCCTCGCTCGACCAGAAACCCGGTGATTCCCTTGTATCCCTTGGAGGGGTCTGCGTTGGCGAACACGATGAAGAGCCCGGCTTCCGCGCCGTTGGTAATCCAGAACTTTCGGCCGGTCAGCGACCAGTCGCTCCCTTTCTTCTCCGCCCGGGTGGCCAAGGCAAAGGCATCGCTGCCGCTGCCCGGTTCGGACAGCGCGAATGCTCCCAGCAGCTCGGTGGTGAGCCGGGGAAAGTAGCGCGCTTGTTGCTCACTGGTGGCCCAGCGAATGAGGGCGTTGTTCACCAGGGTGTTGTGCACATCGACATAGATGGCGGCGGACGCATCCACCCGCGCCAGCTCTTCGATCGCAATGGCGGCCATGAAGATGCTTCCACCGCTCCCGCCCAACGTCTCGGGCACCTCGATACCCATCAATCCCAGCTCGAAGAACTTGGGAATCAGGTCGGCCCGGAACTGCGCCGCCTCGTCCATGGCCTGTACGTGTGGCCGGATCTCGGTCTCAGCGAACTCGCGGACCGCGTCGCGAAACAGCGACTCTTCCTCGGACAGGATGGTTAAGGCAGGCGTGGCGACCGACAGGGTGGACATGGAACGATCCAGGTCAGGGTCATGATGCTCACGTCAAGATAATCTCGCTGCGAGTTACGGTCCCCGTTAGTTTCCCGGCCACAATGACCATCGCTTCACGTCCAGCAAGCTCTGTACTCCAACGGCTCCGCCAGGACCGTCCTCTCGCGGCGGTCGAGCTGCGGCCTCCTCGCACCGGCCTTTCGGCCGCGGACAGCATGGAGCTCTGGATCGACATGTACCACTCGATTCAGCGGCTGGCTCGGCGGGATACCGTGATCTTCCTGACGGACAATGCGGTGGGGCTCTCGGAAGAGGAAAACCTGGGCCATCTGACCGCCAATCTGGCGGGCGACGTCGATCCGCGTCACCTGGTTCCTTTCCTCACCTCCAAGCACTCGATCGAGTACTGCCTGATGCATGCCTCACGAGCCGCATCCTATGGGTTCGAGGCGCTCACGGTGCTGGGCGGTGACCATACCGCCGGCCCGCCTCGGTGTGTTCCCCATGCGCGAGAGTTGCGGACGCTGATCCGCCGCCGGGTGCCCGGCCTGGACCTGGGAGGCTGGGCCAACCCGCACCGGCCGGCTGAGGAACAGGTGGATTTTCTACTGGATCCAAAATTCGAAGCGGACTTTTATCTGACACAGATCGTGTCTCACCACAGCATTGTCGCCGTGGAGCAGTTTCTCGAGGAGGCCCGCCGGAGAGGAGTGCCCTATCCCGGTGTGTTTGGGGTGTTCCTGTACCGCAGCGCCAACCCCGCAACCCTGGCCAAGCTGGCCGATTTCTTCCCGGTTCCCGCCGCTGAACTGACCCGCGAATTCGAAGCCGGAATGAGCCCGGAGGCGATCTGCGCCCGCTCGGTCCGGATGCTTCGCGAGATCGGCGCCGACAAGGTGTACCTGAGCAACCTGGGCTTTCACCAGGTCGAGGCCCGTTACCGTAAGATCGTGGAGCTGCTGTAGAGGGTCTCGAGCGCCACACCGATCCGGCCGGACGGCGCGCTCACCTGAACTCCCTGCACCAGATCCTTGACGGCCTCCACCATTTCCGACGCTATCGCAACTCCTTCCGACCGCGCGGCGGCAGATCCATGTTCCTGCGCCTTTCGCATCCGCTCGATGATTGCCGGAGCCACCACCACGCCGGGGACCTCATTGGCCAGGAACTCCGCGTTCCGAAGCGAAGTCAGGGGCCAGATTCCGGCGATCACCGGAACCGGCGATTTGGCCCGCTCCAGAAACCGGGCCAGCTGTTCGGGATCGAATACCGGTTGAGTGACGGCAAAATCGGCTCCGGCCTCCACCTTCCAGGCGTATCTCTCGAGCTCGCGCCGTTGCTCGGCTCCCTGGTTCAAGGCGACACCAACCACAAAGCGCGTGGGCTCGCCGATCTGGTTTCCGCCCGGATCCAGACCCTGATTCAGCCGCCGGACGAGATTGGTGAGTCCGATGCTGTCGATGTCGAACACCGCGGTGGAATCCGGGTATGGTCCCATGGCGGGAGGATCGCCGGTGACAATCAGCACGTTGCGAAGCCCACCAGCCGCCGCGCCGAGGAGGTCGCTCAGCATGCCGAGCATGTTACGGTCGCGGCAGGTGTAGTGGAACACCGTTTCGATACCCGTTTCACGCTGGACGATCAGGGCCGCGGGCAGCACGCCCATTCGGCTCTGGGCCCGGGCGCTGTCGAGCACATTGACCGCTTCTACCCCGGCCTCCTGCAGCAAGCGGCACTGCTCGATCATCTCGGCGGCGTTCCAACCCTTCGGTGGCGCGATCTCGACCGTATTCACCCACTCGCCCCGGGCCAGCTTCTCGCCCAGCCGGGAGCGCTCCGCCAGGGGCGCAGGGGCTACTCCGATCG
>DATFQK010000338.1:0-7489 GCA_035264345.1 Gemmatimonadales bacterium
GATCGACTCAGCCAAGTCCACCGACAACGACGAGGTAGCACCGGTTACACCCAGTCGGGCAACCAGATAGACAAATCCCTGGGCCCCTTCGACCGCGATTTTCAATCGAGCTGCCTGCGTGGTGGGAGCGATCAGTCGAATAAGATCGAGAGTGCTGGCCTGAACGGCGGACTCCACCGCAGGATCGGATCCGGCCGGCAAGTCGGTCAGGATCAACCCGGCGACCCCCAGGGCTCCCGCATCAGCGAGGAAGCGGTCCATGCCGTAGCGTAGAATCGGATTCAGGTAACTGAACAGCACGACGGGGCGGCTCAGCTCGAGCTCCGCAATGAGCTCGATGGTGCCGGCCAGGGTCATGCCCTGTTGCAAGGCCTGAAAGGTCGAGCGCTGGATAGTGGGCCCGTCGGCCAGCGGATCGCTGAACGGAACACCCACCTCGATGATGTCCCCCACCTCGGCTGCCGCCCGAATGGCCGCGCCGCTCGTGTCCCGGGTGGGGTAGCCCGCCGTCAGATAGGGAATGAGGGCCCGCCGTCCGGTGGATCGGAGGGCAGCCCAGGTCCGCGTGAGCGGCGAATCAGACAAAGTAATCGCCGACCGTGATCCCATAGCGCGATGGATTGGTGACCTTGACGATCGATCGCCGATATGCCCCACTCTGATCCTTCTCGCTCAAATCAATCTCGATGCCGGGCGGGGGAACCGGTCCGCCGTCGACATCCACCGCAACCCGCACCAGGGGGCGCTTGAGCTGTTCACCATCCGGATTTGGAGCGGAAACGACGGCCACCTCGAAGCTGTCGAGGATGACGCAGGTGCCCACGGGGTAGACACCGATCAGATTGATCAACGCTTTCACCAGAACGCGGTCGTAGCCCCGGTTCGGGTTTTCCCACATTTCCCGGAGCACCTGGTCGGGCTCGATCGGTACCGTCTGATACACCCGGCGGGTGGTCGCGGCATCGAAGCCATCGGCCACGGAGACGATGCGGGAGAAAATGCCGAGTGTCCGGGGCCGGACCACCTTGGGGTAGCCGGTCAGGTCCGATTTCATGTGGTGCTCGTGGGCCACCAGGATGGACGGGTATGGAATTTCCTCGTAGCCTCGCATGCTGAACAGGGTCAGAGCCCCGTACCACGGGTGCGACTGGATCACTTTCCACTCGTGTTCGTCGAGCTTTCCCGCCTTGTTCAGAACTTCGGGGGGAATCCTCGCTTTGCCGACATCATGCAGCAGGGCGGCCATCCCCAGGTCGCAGAGCTGGGGCTTGGACAGCCCCAGCTTCTTGCCCAAGGCGACCGAAAAGATGCAGACGTTGACCGAGTGGGTGAACGTGTATTCGTCGTAATCCCGAATGGTGGTCAGGCCGACCATCGAGATCTCATTGTTGAGCACCTGGTCCACCACCATCTGGACCGCGCGCTTCACCCGCTTGAGGCCGGTGGCTCGGCCCAGCCGTACCCCGGCGATCACATCCTTGGTCACCGCCACGCCCTGAGCGTACACCTGCTTGGAAGCCTGCCGCGCTTCGGCCGAGCCTCTGCCTTCCGTGGGCAGACCGTGCTCGATCTCCAGGTCGGCGACCTTGGCGGTATCGAGCCGTTCCTGCAGTTCCTTGAGCCGTTCTTCCGGCAACCCCCGACCCGACAGGCTGAGCAGGAGGCTGAGGAAGATCTGCCACTGCCGGCGGTCGGTTCCGGTCTTCACCCGCAGAGCCCCGATCTCGAATCCCCGAAAGATCGCGAGGATGTGGCTGAACGAGGCGTAGTTGTCTAGCTCGAGCCGGAGCCGGGTGGAGTTCACGAAGATGAAGTCACCGGCCAGCCGGATCTCCAGTTCGATTTCACTCTTGAGCAACGCGCGCGTGGTGTGGTCGAGGTCGTTCAGCGACTTCTGAACGGTGGCGTTCTCCAGGGGATACAGCTTCAGGCTGCGAAGCGCGGTGTACAGCGCGAGCAGCAGTGAGCGGCCGCCCTGACGGAGCTGTCCGTCATCCCCGGGGGCGCCGGTGGCCAGCTCGATCGGGCTGCTCACCGGGCGGCCTCACGCAGCGCGCGGTTGACGGCATTCCGAACCACCAGCTCCTTGTCGTCCACGGCCCGCTGCAGCACCTCGCGGGCTTCGGGGGTCTTCAGTCGCCCCAGCGCCATTGCGGCGCATGCGCGGGTCTCCGGCGGCTCCTTCATCCGCAGCAAGCCACGCTCGAGCAGAAGCCCGCTGAGCGACTTCAGCGCATTGGCTCCAGCAATGGCGCCGTAGGCTTCAAAGAAGGCCATCTTTTCGGTCAGATCCATGTCCTTGCGCGCTTTGCCGAGAACGATGGCCTCGACCCGCCGGAGCGCCCCCTTATAGCCACGCGAACCGGCGGCCCGTACGGCAGCGAGTCGCACGTTTCGATCGCTGTCCTCGATGGCTTTGTCCACCACCGTCATTGCGCCCGGGGTGCCGAGCAGACCCAGCGTTTGGACCACGGCAAGGCGGATAGCGGCATCGGGATGGTTGATGGTCTCTGCCAGCCCTTGAACGACCTGATGCAGACCCAAGCGGCCACACAGGGTGACCATCCCGAGCAAGGACGGGGAGTCGGGCAGCTTGAGGATTCGTTGGACCTCGGCCGGGTAGGCGTGCGCCAGCCGATCGACGACGTCCTCCAGCATCTTTCGCAGCGGCTCGGAGGTGAGATTGGGCAACCAGCCCACCAACGGCTCCAACGCCGTCGCCCGAAGCTCGCGCAACACTTCGGCCGCATCGGTATCCACGCCAAGATGGCTCGCTTCATCGAGGGACTGCAGCAGCTGTCCCACTATGGCGGGCTCGCTCAACTTGAGGACAAAGACCTCGAGCCGCTGGGTAAGCTCCGGCTGCAGTTGTACCGCTTTTTCCCGCAGCAGCTTGGATTCGCGAAGTACCGCGGCGGCGCTCCGAAAGTCGTGGGCGTTGAGAAGATTGGGAAACAGCCGCTCCAGAACCCGGAGGATCTCCTGCCGGATGTTCAGGTCCGGATTGGTCTCGAAGAGATCGAACAGGATGTTGAACGCGCTGCCGCGAACGTCTCGCTGATATTCCTCCTCCAGCTCTCGCGCCAGGTAGCTGATCTCCGCTTCATCCAGGAAGTAGAGTGTGGAGTCGACGTCGTCGATCTCGATCAGACTCTTGGCTCGAGCAGGCGCTTCCTCCGCGATTTGGGCCTTTCGGTCCGCGGGAGTCTGCCCTTGACCCACCGGCTGACCCGAGGCCTGGGGCACGGCCGTGCCGCCACCCTCGCCGGAGAAGAAATCGATGAAGCGGTACTCGATGAACTCGTACTCGTGCGCCCACAGCAGGGTGGGCAAGTCGTCGCCGGCATCGGGTGGCAGAAAGCGCGCCTGGTTGATCGTGGCCAGGAGGAGAGGCAGCTCCTTCTCCTCGGCTCCCCGGCGGATGGTTACCGCACGCATGCCGTCCTTGAACAAACTCCAGCTCAGACTCTCGTTCTTGTTGTTCTGCCGGTAGACGACCTGGTCTTCGCAGGTGAACTCAGACTCCGAGATGTTCAGCACCAACTCGTCAGTCCCTGACCAGATCGGAGCACAAGCTGCTTGGACGTTCTGGACCGCCCGTTGATAAATCGGGTTGTTGGGCAGATAGATCTGGAACGCCCGAAGGGCCTTGACCATTGCCGCGATAAGCTCGACCACCTGAGCTGTGGGAACAGCCGTGGGCTGAATCTCGGGCTGGGCCGTCACAGCCGGATGCCCAGAGTAGCTGCGACGTGAGCCACATCTTTGTCTCCCCGGCCGCTCAGGCAGACCAGGACAAGGGCCTCTGCTGGAAAAGTTCCTGTCGCCCGGCGTATCCAGGCCAGCGCGTGCGCAGTCTCCAGCGCGGGGATGATGCCCTCCAGCCGGCAGAGATCCTGAAATGCGGTGAGGGCCTCGGCATCGGTGGCGGTCTCATAGCTGACCCGCCCGGTGTCGCGCAGGAAGCTGTGCTCGGGGCCCACCCCGGGATAATCCAAGCCGGCGGAGATCGAGTGGGCGGGTGCCACCTGTCCGTCGGCGTCCTGCAGCAGATAGCTCAGACTTCCATGCAACACGCCCGGGCTCCCCGCGCTGAGCGTCGCACTGTGATGCCCGGAGCCAAGACCCTCGCCCGCCGCCTCGACCCCAACCAGCCGCACATCCCGATCATCGAGAAATCCGGTGAAGATGCCCATGGCATTGGAGCCGCCCCCAACGCAGGCAACCACCGTGTGCGGTAGCGCCTGAAAGCGGGCGAGCATCTGTTCCCGCGCCTCCCGCCCGATCACGGACTGGAAGTCGCGGACCATCCGGGGAAAAGGATCGGGCCCCACCACCGACCCGATGATGTAATGCGTGCTCGGCACGTTGGTGACCCAGTCGCGCAGAGCTTCGTTGGTTGCGTCTTTCAGGGTCCGGGTGCCTGACTCCACCGGGACCACCGTGGCCCCGAGCAGCTGCATCCGGTACACGTTCAGGCGTTGCCGCTCGACGTCCTCGGCGCCCATGTAGACCACGCATTCCAGGTCGAAATGGGCGCACACCGTGGCCGTGGCAACGCCATGCTGTCCGGCGCCGGTCTCTGCGATGATGCGCCGCTTGCCCATCCGCCTGGCAAGCAGTGCCTGGCCAATGGTGTTGTTGATCTTGTGAGCCCCCGTGTGATTCAAGTCCTCCCGTTTGAGGATGACTCGAGCACCTACACTGCGGCTGAACCGGGGGGCCTCGGTCAAAGGCGAAGGGCGGCCGACGAAGTCGTGAAGCAGGCCCTCCAGCTCGCTCCAGAATGCCGGGTCGGAGCGGGCGCTGTCGTAGACGGCCGACAACTCATCGAGCGCGGCGACGAGGGTTTCGGGTACGTAGCGGCCACCATAGGGGCCAAATCGGCCTGAGATCTCAGGTGATCGGGCTATGAGCAACAACAGCCTCCACGAAATTCAGAATCTTGTCTGGGTCCTTCTCGCCAGGGCGGCGTTCCACTCCAGAGCTCACGTCCACGATCTCGGGGCGGACCAGGGCTAGAGCCTGGGAGACGGATTCGGGGGTAAGTCCTCCGGCCAGGGCCATGGCATGACCGCTCAGCCGGTCTCGAGCTTGCCGGGCAATTGCCAGATCGAGTGAGATCCCTGTTCCACCCGAGGCCCGGGAGACCCGCGGCTCGACCAGCACGGCGTCGGAATCGGGGATGGCGCCGGCCACAAGATCCAGATGGGCTGGCGCCGCGATTCGCACGACCCGCCAAACCTCGAGTCCTTCGCTGCGGAGCCGGTGTGCGTCCGGCTGAGAATAGGAGCCATGCAGCTGAGCACCGCTAAGATCTGCGTACGCACAGATCTGGATAATTTCCTCGACCGGCTGTTCGCCAAAGACACCGATGACCGGCACGCCACCCGATGCGGCAACCAACTCGCGGGCTTGGCTACGGGTAACCGTTCTCGCCCCCGCAGCAAAAACAGCGCCCAGATACGACGCGCCGGCTTGAGCCGCCGTTGCCGCATCCTCTGCTCGCATCAGCCCACAGATCTTTACCTTAGCGGTCATGTCGCTGGACCTCTGACAACTCGCGCAGGAGTTGCTCCGGGGCTTGGCTTTCGGATAGGGCTGTTCCCACCAGCACCGCGTCAGCTCCCGCCTTGGCCACCCAGGCCACGTCGGTCTGACGCGCGATACCACTTTCCGCCACGGCGATCGGCTCCCTGGGCACCTGCGCCAGCAGCGCCCAGGCGGCTTCCCGATCGATGGTGAACGTGTCCAGGTCTCTGCTATTGATCCCCACGATGTGGGCCTCCGCCTCCAGAGCGATCTCCAGCTCGGACCGGGTATGCACCTCGACCAGAGCGTCGAGCCCCAGCTCCCCGCTGTATCGCAGGAGCGATTTCAGCCGGGCGGTACCCAGGACCCGCACAATCAAGAGAACGGCCGATGCACCTGCCGCTCTGGCTTCGAGCACCTGGACCTCATCCAGGATGAAATCCTTGCGCAGGATCGGCAAAGAACAGTTATCGGCGGCGGTACGCAGATCCTCCATCGAACCCCCGAAGAAGGGGCCGTCGGTCAGGACGGAGATGGCTGCGGCACCATGCTGGTCATAGAGCGCGGCCCGATGGGCCGGATCCAGGTCTTCCCGGATGCTCCCGGCCGAGGGGGAGCGGCGCTTCAACTCGGCAATAACAGCCACCGTGGGCCGCCGGAGGGCTGAGCGAAACGAGGGGGGAATTGCCTGAGCCCGCTCCAGGTCCCGTTCCAGGGCGGCCCTGCGTCCCAGTACGGCGGGCAGGCTTAGGCGGGTTGCATTGACGATCTCCTCCAGGCGTCCGGCCATCTTGTCCTTCGGCGGGTATTCGGGTACTTTTTTCGGGCTCTATTCGGTCAACCTGTTCTGGTCGCACTCACCATGGAGGAGTCCTGATGCCGCTGACCAAGCGCCAGAGTGAAATCCTCAGCTACCTGCAAACCCATATCAACGGGCAGGGATACGCTCCAAGCTTCGAGGAAATCGCTGAGAAGTTCGGCTTTCAGTCGCTGGCCACCGTGCACGAGCACCTCACCAATCTGGAGCGAAAGGGGTACATCCGGCGCTCCTACAACGAGAGCCGGTCGATTGAAGTGCTCCCGCCCCGGGGCACCTCCTCGGCCAGTGAGGTTCCTCTCCTCGGAAAGGTTGCGGCCGGCACCCCGATCGAATCGCTCATGCAGGAGGAGAGCATTGCCGTGCCGGAGCACATGCTGCCGCGGCGCGGGCCGAACTACGCGCTCAAGGTCCAGGGCGCCTCGATGGTGGACGAACACATTGTCGATGGTGACATCGTCGTGGTCCATGGCAAGCAAACCGCTGAGAACGGCGAAATGGTCATCGCGCTGGTCAACGGCAGCGAAGCCACCGTCAAGAAGTTCTACCGTGAGCCCGGTGGATGGATCCGGCTTCAGCCGGCCAACGCCACCATGCAACCGATGAGGTTTCAGGAGCGGGACGTGCTCATCCAGGGCGTAGTGGTCGGCGTCATCCGCAAGTATTAGGGCCCTAGGCCTGAGCCAGAGGCCTCGGTGCCGCCGCCCGCAGGCGCTGGAGCGCCGAAGCCGCGGCACCACTCTCCAGGGCGGCCCGGGCACGGTCTACCGATTCTTCCAGAGACCAGCGGTTGCCCGAGACATACAGCGCTGCCGCCGCGTTCAGCAGCGCCGCGCAGCGCCGAGGCCCGCTTTCCTCTCCAGCCAGGAGACGGGTGATCAGGTCGGCGTTTTGTTGCGGCTCACCGCCGGCCAAACCTTCCAGGTCATTGCACTCCAATCCCAGCCGGGCAGGATTCAGCTCCCAGGTTCGGGTGCTCCCCTCCACCACCTCCCAGACATAGGTACATCCGGACGGACTGATCTCGTCCATTCCTACGGCGGCGTGCAGCACCAGCGCGTGCCGGGCGCCGAGCTCCACCAGCGCCTCCGCCAGCACCGGCGCCTGGGAGCCATCCGAGACGCCCACCACCTGACGAGT
>DATFQK010000339.1:0-2646 GCA_035264345.1 Gemmatimonadales bacterium
GGTCACTCCATTGAAGGCGGGCAGAGTGGTACCGATTTGGGCCAACACCCGGCGCACGTCCGCGCGCTTGGACCCGGCCCGGGCGAAGACATCGCGCAGCAGATACACCGCGTCATACGCTGCCGCGGCGGGCTGGTTGGGCAGGCCGGCCTTGGGAAATCTCTTGCGGTAGGCCTGGAGAAACGCGCGATTCGACGGCGTCTCCAGCGTGGGCAAATATGCGGAAGAGAGGTACACCCCGTCCGCGATCGCTCCCGCCTCCTCGATTCCCTCGAGCCCGTCGCCGCCGAGCACCGGCATCTGCAGTCCCCGGGTTCTTGCCTGGCGCAGGATCGCCTCGGCCTCTGCCCGGTTCCCCGCCACCAGCAGAAACTGGACTCGGCCGGCCTTCACCAATCGGTCAAGATAGGGCCCGACGTCAGGCGTATCGCCGAGATACGGATCGATGGCGATGAGCTGGCCGCCTCGGTGGATGTAGTCCCGCACGAACATCTGGCGGATGCCGCGGCCATATTGGTCGTTCAAGTACAAGACGGCCCCGCGCTGCAGACCCAGCGAGTCGTAAACCCAGCGCGCCAGGGCAATGCCATGGGCCAGATCGCTGGGACAGATGCGGAAGGTGTAATCGCCCGCGGTGGAGATTTCGGGAGAGCTCGAAGACGGCGAAATTGCCGCCACGGGATCCGGTCCTCCGTTGTAGACCGGAGAGGCGGCGAGTGTGGTTCCGGAAAAGACGTGGCCGATCACAGCCGACACGCCGGCGTCGTAGAGGTCGCTGGCCACGAACACTGCCGAATCCGGGTCGGCATAGTCGTCCCGCTCGATCAGCTCCAGGGGGCGGCCCTGTACTCCCCCCTTGGCGTTGATTTCCTCCACGGCCAGCTCGGCGGCCCGCTTCAGGGGAATGCCTACCGGATCGCTCAGCGACCCGGCCAGCCCGATTCGGATGGGCTCGCGCGAGAGATGGCACCCGCCCATCACCACTACGAGCAATCCGGCCAGCACTTTCTTCATAGGGTTCGCACCATGCCTGATTGGACCGATCGCAGCCCCGACGCGACGTTCGACCTCCACGGTCAGACCGTCCTCGAGGCCAGCACCAACGCCGAACGTTTTCTTCGTGCCCAGGCGAGAGCCAGACCGGGCGGAGTGGTCCGGCTGATTACCGGCAGGGGCCGAGCCGGAAGCGGTGCGCCGGTTCGGACCCGGATCCGGAGCCTGCTCCGCGCACTGAAGGAGTCGGGTGGCGTGGTTCGGGACTTTCTGCTCGAGGACACCGAGGGCAGTTATCTCGTTCGGCTTTGGGGCTGAGTCTCGGGCTGCCGGCCGTTTCTGCTGGAGCGTCCCCAGTTATCGAGTACCCGCCCGTCCACCAGACTCACCGATGCCACTTGAGCACCGCCCTCCATGCGCCAGGTCAGCCGAATCATTCGTCCCCGGCGCACCCACTGCAGCATGCGCTGGGTGCCCTGCACCCGGGTGACCACTCTGCCATAGCGGCTCTGGAGAGTGTCGCGCCAATTTCCCAGCTGCGCCGAGTCGACTTTCCCGGACAACGTCATCACCCCGGCAAGACTGTCGATCGCGGAGACCCAGACGTCTACCCGCGGCCCGCCTTGGCCTTTGGGCAGCGCTCCGCGGCACTCCGAAACCCGGCGATCCGCCCGGGATTGTCGGCAGCGCAGCGATCCGCTGCTGCTCTGGAGCCGAAGATTCAGCTCCTCCAGGCGAGCTCCCGCGCGAAAGCCCAGGAACTCCAGGGCAGTAGTGTCGCCCCCTGCCTGTACGGCGGTGGCACTGCGTTGGGAGGGCAAGAACAAGAGACCTGCAAGCACGACCGCACGCAGCGCCGTGACCATGCGCCAAGACCCGGGACGAGATAGCAGGATTATCGGCCGGTTGGGCGGGAACTAGAGATGCCGAAAGCCCCCGCCACGAGTGGCGGGGGGCTCGACTTGGACTAACGACTCAAGGGGAAGGGCGCTGGGGAGTCAGACCTTGCGGACATTCGAGGCCTGGAGCCCTTTCGGGCCTTCGACCACCTCGAACTCCACGTTGTCTCCTTCGGAAAGCGAGCGGAAGCCATCGGCGATGATTGCCGTGTGGTGGACAAAGACGTCCTTGCCACCGTCCTGCGCTATGAAACCGAACCCCTTCGCATCATTGAACCACTTGACCGTACCCTTCGCCATTGCTGCAACCTCTTGAAAGGGAGCCCTCAGGCCCCGGGGAACCCCCAGCCGGGTTGGCCGGGTTAAAAACCCCTAAAAAAGGCCGCCCGGATCAGCGTCCGGCGGCCAAAGCTTGCTCAGAAATGGAAGGGAGGCACAGCGTATTGCATGCCATAAGGTCATGCTTGGGAACAATTTTGTCAATGGAGTTGTCCCGCCACCTAACGCAACACCACTCCGGCGGCTCGCAGCTCATGGTCGAGCAGCCAGCGCTTCTTGGCGAGGCCGCCGCCGTAACCCACCAGGCTGCCGTCCTTCCCTACCACCCGGTGACAGGGAACCAGAATGGCCAAATGATTGGCCGCAACCAGCCATCCGATCTGGCGCGGGTGGAGGTGGGTGATCCGTGCGAGGTCATCGTACGATCGGGTTTCGCCCAAGGGGATTTTGCGCAGCACCCGGAGCACTGCCATCT
>DATFQK010000340.1:0-2313 GCA_035264345.1 Gemmatimonadales bacterium
ACGTTGTTGCGACTCCAGTCATATCCCAGGAGCACCTCCAGCGCGTCCCCGACAGCTTCTTGGGTCGGAAACCAAACTGCCGGCACATGCTGGTGAGGAAACGATTGGCCAGCTCCGGGATGTCGGACACATGGTCACGAAGCGGGGGCACGTTGAGGACGTGAACGTTGAGACGGTAGTAAAGATCCTGACGGAAGGTCCCGGCCGACACCTCGGCCTCGAGGTTCCGATTGGTGGCGGCAATCACCCTGGCTTCTATTGCAATTGGGCGAGTCGCGCCCAGCCGGACCACCTCGCGGTTCTCCAGCGCGCGGAGGAGCTTTGCCTGAGCCGGAAGCGGAAGCTCCCCGATCTCGTCAAGGAACAGGGTGCCCCGGCCGGCAGCCTCGAAGGCTCCCTTTCGGGTGACCGCGGCACCGGTGAACGCGCCGCGCTCGTGACCGAACAACTCACTCTCGATCAGATTCTCGGGCAGGGCCGCGCTGTTGATGGCCAGGAAGGGTGCCTCGGGATGGAGGCCGGAGCGGTGGAGGTCGCGGGCAACGAGCTCCTTGCCGGTGCCGCTTTCGCCCAGGATCAGCACCGGGCTCGGGATCCGGCTCACCCGGGCGATCGCTTCACGCAGCGTACGAATGGCCGCGCTGGAGCCCGCCAGCGAAGACTCGATACCAAGCCGGCGCTCCAGGGCCGCCAACTCCTGCCGCAGTCTCTTCCGTTCCAGCACCGTCTCGACCTCATGGACCACCCGCTCCATGGGCTCGGCCTTGTCAATGAAGCTGTAGGCGCCCAGCCGGATGGCTGCGATGCAGCGCTCGTAGTTCCCGGTCCCGGTATAGACGAGAACCGGCACTTCACTGCCCTGCTGCTCCAGCCGGCGCAGCACCTCGAATCCATCCATCCCGGGCATTTCGAGATCGAGGATCATGCAGTCAACCGCGGCACTGCGGAGCAATTCCAGCGCCTTACCACCCTCGTTCGCGGTGATCACTTCGTACCCGCCCAGCCGCTCGAGGTCATAGGCGTACTGCTCCGTAAGCGCGGGTATGTCGTCGACAACCATCAGGAGGGTCATGGTCTCGACTCTTCGGCCGGCGCTGTAGGCAGCTCCACCAGCACCCGAGTACCCGCGCCGGTCTGAGTATCCACGCGGAGAGTGCCCTCGAGATCCAGGATGAGTCGGCGAACGATGGACAGACCCAGGCCGGTCCCTCCAGACTTGGTGGTATAGAAATCGTCGAACGCCCGGTTCAGCTCGCCCTCGGTCATGCCGGATCCAGTGTCCGCGACGATGATTCTTACCCGCGCAGGCTGTGGCCCACCGGCCACCTGTTCGGTTGATATCGTGACCTCGCCATCGGGCTTTCCGGAAACACTGTCCAGGGCGTTCCCCACCAGGTTTTCCAGAATCCGGCGGACCATCAGGGCGTCGGCCAGGGCAAGCGGCTGGTGGGGAGAGAGCTGGGCCCGGATTCCGACTCCATCATGGCTGATGTTGCGGACCACCTGCTCGACAATGGCATTGACATCACACGCCTTCCGCTCGATGCCCGGCGCGAGCCGGTCGTAGTTGCGGGCCAGCGTGCTGAGATACTCCACACTCGAGTCCAAAGTGCCCCGGCGCGCCTCGAATACCTGAGGCAGGGACGCGGGGTCCTGCTGTAGCACCTGGCTCAAGTGGCGCAACACGTTCCGAATGGGCGCCAAGCCGTTCTTGATATCGTGGTTCACCTGGCGAGCCAGGTCGCCCACCGCAGCGCGGCGCTCGGCTTCACGCACCCGAGCCGAGCTGGCCCGGAGCCGGTTCATCATAGAGGCAAGCAGGCGGGACAGAGTGCCGATCTCGTCTGATCGTTCGGTGGCAAAGCTCTGGTCCAACCGGTCGAGGTCCACCCGGGCCGTCTTCTCCGCCAGATCGCGCAGGGGCCGGCTGACTCGGGCGGAGAGCCAGGCTGCGCCAAGTACAGCCACCAGGACGGTGAGTGCCAAGGCTATGAGAAACCAGCGGGTCACGCCCTTCCGGAGGGATCCCAACGCTTCGAGCGACTGAGTCACCAGCAGCCGCGCAGTATCCGAGGAGACCTCGGTGCCGGCGGTGAGGTCGATATAGGGCAAGCGCAGCTCCCGAACAATCCGGCTGCCTGGTTCTCGGGGCGCGGCCGCCCCTGGGTATGCCAACCTTACGTCGAGGCTGGAGTCTCGGGCCAACCCTCCCAGGAGCCGCGGGTCCGCTTCCACGCCCCCAATGATCTTGAATGCCCGGACTCCAATGCGGACCGAGTCGATCCGGGTCAGCGCGAGCACGGCTGAATCGGG
>DATFQK010000341.1:0-8886 GCA_035264345.1 Gemmatimonadales bacterium
CAGCAGTCGGCGGGAGTGATCGGGCTGGTCGGCGGCAGCGGCGGTGGCCAGAGAGTCGGCGACCGCGTAGTCGCCGGACGCGGCGGCCATGTGGGCCTCCACCTGGGCCAGGCCGCCGTGCTTGGGGAAGCGCGCGCGTGCTTCCCGGAGTACCGTCTCGGCCTCCTTCGCCTTACCGCGCCGATACAGGACCGTGATCAGAACGTATTGATTCACAGACGTCGGATAAACCTCTCGGGCTTCCCGAAGTACCGCCTCCGCCTCGGCGAAGTGTCCCGCCGAGGCCAGCGCACCGCCGAGTGAAGCGTACAGAATGAACTCTCGATTCGGCTTGGCCGCCTCCACTTGGTTCCTCAACGCCTCGATCTCCCGGGGCAGGTCGCCCACCACGCCATAATAGTTCGCGGTTACAGCGTAGCGCTCGGGCGGGGACAGGAGATCGCGGAGCTGGAACGCCTTGACGTGGGCTTTGACCACACCGCTGTAGTGTGCGCCCGCGTTGCTGAGCGCATATGCCAGGCCCAGGTAGGCCTTGGCGAACCCGGAGTCGAGGCGGATCGCCTCGTCGAACAGATCTGCCGCCCGTAAAAAATCGCCTTGCGTCATGGCCCTTGCCGCCTGAGCCTGGCGCCGGAGCGCCTCCAGCGAGGACGTTGTTATACGAAAGAGCGACTCGCCAGGCGCGAGCGACGGGAGCGACACCCCGACCCGCTTCCGGACAGCGGTCGAGAGGCGGTCGATCGCGGGAATGAGACCGCTGGAGTCGGCGGCGCTCTCTCGCCAGCCATCGACCACGTCGCCCGTGGCAGCTTCCACCAGCGCGGCGGAGATCACGTAGCCAGTGCCGGCCTTGCGAACCTCCCCGCTGATCACGCCGCGGATGCCTTCCCGCACGGCGATCTCCCGCGCCAGCTCGCGATCCAGCCGGCTGTCCGCAGGCCGGCGCATCCGGCGCAGCGCGGCCGTGACGGTCGGTGCTCCGGCGACGCGCAAGGCCGGTGAGGAGGCCAGGGCGATGCGAAGTGCCTGCGCCAGGGCATCGCCCATTAGCGAGTCCGCAGTGAGGTTGTCGAAGTCGGCGACGAGCACCCGTTCGCGTTCCCCCAGTCTGGCGGTCGATGTCGCAAGCGACTCGTCATCACGCCCGGCTCGCCAGTCGGTCCCGCCAACCAGCGCTACGAGTAGAGCACCGGCGACGAGCACACCGCTTCGGCGACTCACTACCGACGAATGTTGGTAGAATACGCCCGGCGGGTCGCGCGGCTTCGCGAGCTCCGCGCGACCTCCATCCGCACCGCCGTGCCGGTCCGATGCCTGCTCCCACAGAAAGCGGTCTACCCGGCCGTTCAAGGGTGCTGCTTTTGGGATGCCGGGCTTGCAGTTCGCATTCCCAGCCGGGGAAGGAGCTCCGTTCCGATAATCCGGTGCGGACGCCTGACTCTCTCCTGGTTCAGCGCGGATCCTCGCAATCAATGCCCGGGTCTCGGCCGACGGCTCCACCTCGTACTCCTCTCGCAGCTTCCAACTGAAGGCCTCGTACGCGCGCACGGCAGCCGCCCGGTCACCCACCCGCTCCAGAAGGAGAACCAGGCGACGCAGCGCAGTCTCGTCGGTGGGAGATAGCGCGGCTGCACAGCGCGCAGCCTCCGCCGCACCGGCAGCATCAGCGTCTCGCTCCCGCGCTGTCGCCAGCGCCCAGCCCGCCTCTGCCGCCCGCTGGCGCAAATGCCCTCGCTCCTCATCGAGCCAATGCTCGAAATCGGCGGCGGCTGAGATGTGGAATCCCGGAAGCAGGTCCCCTCGATAGAGCGCGAGCGCATCAGCCGGTCGCCCCTGGTCTACCGCCGCAACGAACGCCCAGGCATCACACCAAACCTGGTCCGGCGCCAGGGCCAGCTCCTCGTCGCCCCGTGAGACGATTGACTGGGCGCCCAGCGCGCGCCGCAGGACATAGACCGACTGCCGCAAAGCGTGCCGAGCCTGGTGGGCATCGTACTCGGGCCAGAAGAGGGCAAACAGGGTGTCACGCCGATGGAAACCGCGGGGTTCGGCGATGGCGAGATAGCAAAGGAGGGCGGCGCGGCGCGGCTGCGCGAGAACGGAAGCCGCGGCGTTGTTCTCGGCCGACGACAGCTCCAGGCCACCCAAGGTGCGCAGTTCAACCATTCCAGCGATCCGGCAGGCGGGGCGTCACCGGGCGGTGACGGTCAGAAGACTGCGAGGTGACGCGCGTCGCGGAGACTCTTCTAACCTAAGTCGCCGATACCACCTGGCAAGAAGGAGGGAGCTCCCATGTCACGCCGTAACCTCGCAAATCTAGTCGTCCTCGCCGTTCTCGCTGCAGGTGGCTTCGTCGCATGCTCAGAGGATCCGCCCGTTGCGCCCGGCGCTACCCATCACATGACAACTGATGCTACCGCCCTAGTCCTTGACCCGTTCACCTTCCGCGCCACGCTCGATCCCTTCAAGATCCACCAGCTCCCGGACTTCATGATGCACTCGAAGGCGACAAGCGACATCGTCATACAGCGGAGCGTATTCACTCCCGGTGCTGGACCCTGGCATACACATCCCGGGCCCAGCTTTGTCATCGTCATCGAAGGGGAGATCAAGGTCGAGCGGTTCAGCTCGAAGTCCGGCTGCACGGAAACCCAAGTGTTTCAACCAAATGACGGCTATTTCGAGATTGCCAACGAGGTGCACCGGGCAGTGGTGGTGAGTTCTGGGCCCGCCGTGCTCCTGGTAGCGCGATTCAACATTCCGGTCGGTGGAGCGTTCACGATCCCCGCCGCCGATCCGGGGTGCTAGCGCTTCGGCTTACCCTGCGGATCCTCGGGCCGGGCTCGCGTAGGTGACCGTCCAGGGACCCATCGCGCCCGACTGGGTTACGGTAGGGTCCCTTGCCTGGACGAAGTGATCAGTGGCTGGCCGCATTAGAGGGGAAAGGAAGCTCACCGTGTCGACCTACCAAAATCTCTTAGGGGTCCGATTTGTCCCCAGAGTGGAGAGATCTCCGATGACAGTCAAGGCGTGGATTGGCATGTCGATCGTATCCGTGACGCTGATTTCCCTGATGGCTTGCTCCGACGAGGACGGCACAACAGCCCCGGCGCCGGTGCCGACCATCGCGCTGTCATCCTCGGAATTGAGTGCCCTTGCTGCTGAGGTCCGTCAGCTCACGAGTGGCCGGGGCATCACGGCCTTGAGCCGGCCTGCGTCGGTCCGGCCAGCGCTGGTCAAACTGGGTCAGGCTCTGGCGTTCGACAAGATCCTGAGCGGGAACCGGGACATCTCGTGCATGACGTGCCATCTCCCCGCCTTCGCCACCGGAGACGGTCGGAGCCTTTCCATCGGCCAAGGCGCGACAGGCTTGGGTCCCAGCCGCCTGCACCCTGATGGTGTCTTCATCCCCCGGAACGCGCCAGCCCTGTTCAATATGTTCGCTCTGCAGCCGCTCTTCTGGGACGGTCGGGTATCTAAAGACCAGCAGGGCACGTTCCACACTCCCGCCGGTTCGGCGCTCACCTCCACCATGACCCAGGTATTCGAGTTCGGCACGCTGTCGGCCTTGCCGCTGTTCCCAGTGCTCTCGCGGGAGGAAATGCGGGCCACCCCAGGCAATGAGCTCGGGGACGTAAGCGACGACCATCCGGAGCAGGTCTGGCAGGCCCTAATGGCACGCCTCGGCGGGATCCCCGAATACCGCAAGCTCTTCGAGGCAGCGTACCCCGGCCAGCTCTTCAAGCAGATGACCTTCGCGCACGCCGGCAACGCAATCGCGGGGTTCTTGACCGCGCGGCTGGCGTTCAACAACTCGCCTTGGGACCGCTTCCTGGCCGGCGACGACAAGGCGATGACTCTGGTTCAGCTTCAGGGGGCCAAGGACTTCATGAGCGCCCGCTGCTCTATCTGTCACAACGGCGCCGCGCTCACCGATAACCAATTCCACAACGTCGCGTTGCCGCAGTTCGGTCCGGGAAAGGGCGATGGCGTGAGTGGCCTGGACGACTTCGGCCGAATGCGGGAGACCGGAGTCGCGGCCGACCAGTATGCTTTCCGGACCCCACCGCTTCGGAATGTCGAGCTGACCGGTCCCTACGGTCACGACGGGGCGTTCTTCAGCCTGCGCGACTTCGTGGATCACTACAGCGAGTCGGACGTGAAGCTGCAGAACTACAATGCCGGCCAGCTGGAGTTCGCGCTTCAGGCTACGGTGCTGCCGAACAAGGCTGACATCCTCGCGACCCGGGATCCGTTATTGAGTGGAGTTTTCTTCTCACCCCAGGTGGTGGACGAGGTCACCGAGTTTATGAAGGGCCTCACCGATCCGGCCGCTCGGCAACTCCAGTTGATCGTGCCGGCCCAGGTGCCCAGTGGCTTACCAGTGGACGGTGGGCTTGGCATGTAGCGGAGAGCGCAGAGACGTCTCAGATGCCTTATGACGCATTCTCCCGCGACACCTCTCCCAATAACGCCATCGCGTCCCGCAGCTGCCGATCAGATAGGTAGGGTGCAGGACCCAGGCGGAGGACCTCACCTCGAGCATCAGCCCAGACCCCACGTCCACGGAGGCTCCGCGCCAGCGAGACCGCTACCCGAGATCGAAGTGCGAGGAAACCGCCAATGTCCCGGATCGGGCACTTACGGTCGCGCGTCAGGACCGCAGGATCCAGATCGAGCGCATCGAAGGTAGAAGCGAGCAACTCGATCTGATGCTGGCTAACCTCCCGCAGGAGCGTAGGGGTGAGGCCACGTTGGCGGAAGAACTCGAATACACGGACGGCACGGTAATGGCTGGTCGGATCGTAGGTGGCCCCGGCGAACTGGTCGCCTCCCCCTCCATAGGCCACTCGCTCAGCTCGCTGCCGATCCTCAAGGACGGTGAACTCGCTGAACCACCCCGTTACTACCGGGCGGAGGTGGGTGTCCCTTGGGATCCTCAGAAAGCAGTTCCCCTCCCCCAGCTGGCAGTACTTGTACCCGCCGCCCACAATGAACGCGTCGCCGAGTCCTTCATTGGCGAGCGAGATCGGCACCACGTTGAGCGCATGGTACGCGTCCACCAGCAGCGTACTCCCATGGTGATGGCAGCTCGCCGCCACCTCCGCGAGCCCATGTGCAATGCGTCCGGTATCGAAGAAAACGGCTGAGACTGATACCAGGGCTGTGCGATCATCTACTGCGCGACTGATTCGGCTGGCTAGGGACTCGAGCGGAGCCTCGGGGACGCGCACGACCGTGAGGCCCTCCTCCTCGAGCCGATCGAGCTGTCGGCGGATGCTGTGGAATTCGCCGTCGGTGGTGAGCAACCGGGGGCGGGTCTTCAGTGGTAGGGCCGAGAGGAGGCGGACCACCAGCTCGTGGGTGTTCGCTCCGAGCGCGATGCCGCCTCCCGCGTCACCCAGGAGCCTAGCGAATCCATCGCGAACCCGTTCAGCCTGAACGAACGCGTGCTCCCACTTATCGTCTACGTAGTGCGCGGCGTCCAGCCAGGCCGCCTGATGGCCGTCGAAACCGCAGTCCGGCCAAGCCTGGTGGGAGTGCCCGGTGAGCAGTAGGCGCTCAGATACCCGGAACCGCGCATAGTGGGGCGCGAGGGCATTGGGAGAGGCGTAGAGGGAGGCGGGGTCCATCGCTCGAGCCATTGTAGGGTAGGGTTACAGCTCAGTTCGGATCGCCCAGAGGTCTGGAAAAAGCGGCTGATTGAGCGTGGCCAGCAAATAGTCCGCTCCCGCGCTTCCGCCGGTGCCACGGCGAGTCCCGATCGTCCGCTGCACCATTTTCACGTGCCGATAGCGCCATTCCATGAGTCCTTCGTCGAGATCCACCAGCCGCTCGCAGAGTTCGGCCAGCGCCGGCTGGCTGCGGTAGACCGCAACCAACACGTCCCGGAATGCGGGAGAGGATTCCACCCGTCTGGTCACGTCGCGCTCGAGGTCAGCCCGGGGCACTGGAATACCGCTGGAGACCAGATGATGCAGGAACGAATCCCACAACGAGCCTGACTTCAGTCGGCGCTCCAAACGCTGGCGGACGTCGCTACCGGCTGGGTAGCGCTCCAACGCCTTCGGGTCCTTCCATCCGAGCGCGTACTCAAGCTCTCGGAACTGATACGACTGGAACCCGCTGCCGGACTCCAGCCGATCTCGGAATGAGAGAAACTCGAGCGGGGTCATGGTTTCCAGGATATCGAGCTGAGCGACCATGACCTTGAGGATGGTTAGGATCCGCTTTAGGGTATGCCGCGCCCGGGCACCATCGTTTCTTGAGAGCAGCTCCTCGAGATGGTCCAGCTCGTGGAGGATCTCCTTGAACCAAAGCTCGTAAACTTGATGGATCACGATGAAGAGCATCTCATCGTGCTCCGGTCCCTCCGACAGGGGACACTGGAGCGCGAGCAGCTCATTGACTTTCAGGTATTCGGAGTACGAGGGCATGATGGAGTCTCGGAATGCCTACGGGAGCTTGGGCGCCAGCGAGGAGCGTAGCCGCTGCGCGACGCCCATGGAAGGGGCCGGCGTGGTCTCTTGCGTTTGAGCGGGAACGACCTTGAGATACCGGAAAGATCTAGGTTGGGGGTCTAGTCGCCGACTGGCTCAGTCTGTTGGTGGAACTGTCCCCGCTAGGGTGACCCCGTCCTCGCACCTGAGCAGTGACCGGAAAGAAAGAACCCTGCAACTCCACGCAGGGTCCTTATGTAAGCAATGGGCGATGAGGGGCTCGAACCCCCGACCTCGCGCATGTGAGGCGCGCGCTCTAACCAGCTGAGCTAATCGCCCGAACAGGGCGGAGTCTACACCCGCGTGGCCCGGGGTGGCAAGAAGAAAAATGCCCCGCGATTCCGCGGGGTATTTTTCTTGAGCAGAGCTGGCTGAGAACTCGCAGCTAACTTCTGCAGGTCTTAAACGCCTTGCTGCGGGCCTTGGTCGCCAGAGCGCTTAGGGCTGCCTTGATGTCCGAGCGAGCCATGTAATCCGAGTCGTACCTCCAGTTGAGGAAGGCACAGGGATAGGAGCTGTTCATCAAGGCACTTCCCAGGGTTTTCAGCTGGGTGGCGGTCAAGGATCCGTACCCGGTGTAGTAGCCCCGCAGGCCACCGGTCTTCTGTCCGGCAAGCTGATTCAGTCCTACCGTCAGGGAAAGCCCCGCCGCCTTGGCGTAATTCACGTTGGTGTTGAGGAAGTTGGAGACCGAGCCAAACCGCACTGCGTACTGCGCCCAGCCACCATCCAAATAGTGATAGCTGTAGCCCTTGAGATAGGCCGGCCAGGAGCGAACGATGGTGGCCATCCCGGGCCAGCGCGACTTGCTGTACTTGGCCATGGCATCGAGGGTCTGGCGGGAGACCGTGGTGCCGTTCCAGTTGCTGGGATCGTGCGGCTCATCGATCATGCGGTGGCCGATGATCGTGCCATCGGTAATGTACGGAGTCAGGTTCAGGCCCTTGAATCGATCCATCCGCTCCTTCCACTTCGTAAAGCTGAAGTGGCCCTGACTGTCCTTGTAGTAGCGCTCGTTCCCCACCAAGGCGAGCATGACGCGGGTGCCGCTGCGGCGGGCCGCCTCGAGATAGTTGAGCAGCGCGTCCCGGCTGGGAGCACTGAGCGCGCCGGTGTAGCGGCCGTACAGGGTCTTCGGCATCTGGGTGACGCCCATGGGCATTCCGCCCCGGTAGTTCAACAGCAGGTTCGACATACCGGGTGCTGCGGCAATGGCGCTCGGGGCCGAGAAGTCAAACGGCCCGTTGTCCTCTTCGACCGGATCGTCTTCATCGTCGTAGATCGGCTTACCGCCGGTGGGATCGGTCGGGTCGGTGGCGCCGAGGGTATCCTCGAGCGTCAGGGCAGTGGGATCGGCCGCAGGCTCGACCGCTGCCGGGACTACGGGCTGTTCGGGGGTGCTGCTGGTGATCTGATCGGTTGAGTCGCAGGCGGCAAAGCTGATGGCAGCAAGGGCAATCAGGGACGCTCGAAATCGTGCCGGACGCCGATTCAGATGCAAGCTGTAGGTCATACGTAACGTTCCTCTCTCCGTCGAAAGAATGAAGGAGACTCCACGGTTTGGTCGCGGCAGGCGAGGGGCCGACGCCGGCAAGGCCGGGTACGGCGGCTCATCGCGCGAGTTCTGACGCGAGGGGAAAGGCTACAATTAGCCTTTGGCCCGACTGTGTTGTGTTACGAGGTTTGTTGCTGAGACTAGGGGGATATAGTCGTACAGGGCGCGATGGAATGATCACCGGGTAGCGATCATCTCGTTATCATGAGTGCTCGCGCCGCATACAGAATCGTGACGTCCCTCAGTTTTGTCAAGGGCTAAATCGCTAAGTCCTACCCGGATCATGATCTACAAAGAAGCTCCGGCAGATTTAAGCCTGAATTCCGGGGGCCAAAAAAGCAGCCCCCGGCGACACCGGGGGCTCTGGGGAGTACGATGGCAGAACATCAGGGGAAGCTGATCGTAACCTTGTTGGAGCAGCGCGACGTGCCGGTCTCGCAGATCCAGTAGGTATACTGGCCGGAGCTCCTGGGATGATTTCTCCAGCGCCCGTCGTTCTCGATTTTCCTGCTGAGCGTCGCGTTGCGGTGCACGATAACCGATGTGCCCGAGGCGCCCGACCAGGTGAGCACGTTGTACCGGATGCGATCCTGGATGGTGGAGGTCACCTTCAGCACCACGCCGGACACACCGGGCAGCGTGGGGGGAAGCGGCTCATCCGGGGAGACAACCTCCCCACTGCCACAGGCTCGGGCTGCATGGCTCCGGGCCTTCTGCGCCAGGGAGGACATCGCCGTTCTGATTTCAGACCGTGACATGTACGGCTCCCGGTACTGCCAGCTGATGAAGGCGCAGGGATAACTGTCGGCCAGGAGCGCCGAGCCCCAGCTC
>DATFQK010000342.1:0-4023 GCA_035264345.1 Gemmatimonadales bacterium
TCGCCATGCTCGCCGGCGCCTTCTGGCTCATGCAGCTCGGGCTCCAGGAAGACCGCGGTCGTCCATTCGCTGCCGGCGTCGTGTACTTCCTGCTCTGGTCGGTGCTGCGGTACGCCGATCTGTTCGGGAACATGGGCGGCATGCTCGGCGCGGCGATGATGTTCTTCATGTGCGGAGGGGCGCTCTTCGGCGTCGCCCGCTACTGGCAAGGCCGGAAGGAGGTTCGCTATGCGTGAGGCAGTGTTGCGACCGGTAGATCTCGGTCTCGGATGGCTCAAGGCCAGAGAGCGTAAGGTCCTGCTGATTACTGTGGCGGCTCAGCTCCTGATTCTGGCGGCGATGATCGGGCTCCGTGCGCTGCCTCTGGTGACTGGGCAGACGGTGCTCGTGCGCGTGGTTCCGATCGATCCGCGCGATCTCTTTCGGGGCGACTACGTCACCCTGAGCTACGACTTCAGCCGAGTGCCTCCGGAAGGAGTTGAAGGCATCTCAGCCGACGAGCGCGGGAACAGGTCGAAGTTGGAAGGCCGCACGGTGTACGTGCCGCTGGTTTCGGATTCCGATGGAGTGCACATGCGCGCCGGGAAACCGACAGCTGTGAAGCCTGCCGCCGGGCTGTTTCTCAAGGGACAAACGCGTCGCTACGGCTCGATGGAGTTCGGAATCGAAGCGTACTACGTCCAAGAGGGCACCGGACACCGCTACGAGCAGGCGATCCGTGATAAGCAACTCTCCGCCGAGCTCGCGGTGACGTCCAGCGGCCAGGCGGCATTGAGGGGACTGAAGATCGAATGAAGTTCTCATCTCGGCATCTGGTCAGCGCCGCTCTGCTTGCTTTAGTGACCGGCTGTGGAGACGGGACCTCCCCCGGGACGGGAACGAACGTGGACCAGATCGTCATCATTCTCCAGCACCCCTTGGGGGATCCCGCGGTTCTAGCTGGAGAGACCCTTCAGCTCAGCGCCACCGTGTATGACTCGGATGGCACTCCTATCAGCGATGCAACAGTCACCTGGTTGAGCGCCGATGAGGCCACGGCCGCCGTATCCAGCACCGGCCTGGTGTCTGGGTTCGTGCCGGGCTTCGTTCAAATCCGCGCTCGTGCCGGAAACAAGGCCGACACTGTGGCGCTGATGGTGTTGGAGCGGGCCGCCTCGCTGGCACCGCTGCCTACGGTGATCGGGATTGTTCCCGGAGGACAGACCGACGTAATCACCGGGTTTCGCAATGCGGCTGGTGCTCCGCTCGAGCCGTTCGGTCGAACTGTCGATTGGGCCAGCTCCAATCCCTCCGTTGCATCATTCAGCTACGGAGGCATCCCAGCGGGAGCGACCCGGGGCACCGTCATCGCGCAGGTGCCAGGCTCCGCAACCATCACGGTAACCAGTCCGGAGGCGACGG
Organism: Gemmatimonadales bacterium; assembly: GCA_035264345.1. Classification (GTDB taxonomy): domain Bacteria; phylum Gemmatimonadota; class Gemmatimonadetes; order Gemmatimonadales; family GWC2-71-9; genus CAVVWJ01. Next base: position 1,402 of record DATFQK010000342.1, read on the forward strand.
CCTCAATTCCCGTCGATGTTTCTCTCCTTACCTTCACCTCGATCGGCACAGCATACCGGACCAGCTGCGGTCTGACGAATACGGGAAGGGCTTACTGTTGGGGAGTGAACTTCGGGCATCAGCTTGCCAATCCGATCGTCAACGGAAGCGCGACGCCACTCCGAGTCGAAGGCGTTGAAAGCTTCGCCTCCATCACTCCGGGCGGAAGTGAGACCTGCGGCATCGCCACCGGCGGCGCGGCGTATTGCTGGGGGGACAATTCCTTCGGCGAGCTGGGGAACGGCTCGACCGAGGTGGGCAATGGAATCAGCACTCCAACACCGGTAGTGGGAGGACTTCATTTCTCGACATTGAGCGCAGGTGAAGTCAGTGTCTGCGGGCTGACCTCGTCGGGAAATCCCTACTGCTGGGGTGGCGGCTACGATGGGGAGCTGGGAAATGGTGGAACTGCCAACAGCAGTGTCCCGGTCCTGGTGTCGGGCGGCTTGACCCTCACCAGCATCAGCCTCTTCTCGCGGCATGCGTGTGGCATCGCGGCAGATGGCAGCGCATACTGCTGGGGGAACAACATCGACGGTCAGCTGGGCGACAATTCCACTACCAACAGATCAGCACCAGTCGCGGTGACGGGCACGTTGAGTTTCACCGCGATCAGCACCGGCATTCGCCACACCTGCGGCATCTCGGGGAGCCAGGCCTACTGTTGGGGCGACAATTCGTTCGGCGAAATGGGATCGAGTGGGACAGGCAGCACCACTCCTGTGGCGCTCAGCGGTGGGATTCAGTTCAGCTCGGTGAGCGCCGGCTACACCCACAGTTGTGGACTCACCTCCGCGGGAGTTGCGTACTGCTGGGGACTCAACGACGTCGGCCAACTGGGAGACGGCTCCAATAGCGACAGCACCAGTCCGGTCCCGGTATCCGGCGGCTATACCTTCTCCAGCATCAAAGCCGGGGATCGCTATACCTGCGGGCTCAGCGTCGAGCCGGTACTCTACTGTTGGGGTGGCTCCGATAATGAAGGAGCTACCGGCAGCAGCACGATCGGGAGCACAGTTCCAGTCAGGGTGACTGGCCAGCCGTAGCCCCGACGAGGCCTGTCATCCCGAAGGGGATGTCCTGGAATCATCGACTTGGGCTACGGTACGACCACCATCGAGGCTTACTCGCTGAGATCACTGCTTCAGCTCGGCGGTACGACCAGTGCCGGCCATGGGTGGTTATCGTGAGCGCCACCGTCGCCGATTTGGCCGTGAGTTCCCGAGCCCCAACAGTATGCTACGTCATCCGTCGTAACGGCACAGGTGTGGACCATACCGGCATCGACGTTCCTCCACTGGAAGCCTCCATATATATCCAGCGGCTTGGATTGGTCGGAGTTCGTTCCATTACCGAGTTGCCCGGACGAGTTGTGTCCCCAGCACGAGATGTTGTGATCTATCCGGAGGCCGCAGCTATGAGCGCCGCCGGCCGTAATCGTATTGAAGGTCAGCCCGCCAACGACGGCCCTCGGCGCTCGGCGATCCGTGTGGGTACCGTCCCCAACCTGACCGTACAAGTTCCAGCCCCAGCAGTACCCGGCGTTGCCGGTGGTCACCCCACAGCTGTGGCGATCGCCGGCAGCGACCTGGCGGAACGAGCGCTGCCCTGCCACGGCTGCGGGCTTCAACCGCATTGTAGCCGTCGTACCGTCCCCAACCTCACCGTACAGATTGCTGCCCCAGCAGTACGCTTTGCTCCCCGGGGTAACCCCGCAGGTGTGGTCCGTGCCGGCATTAATAGTTCGGAAGTTCAGCCCTCCGAGAACCGGAACCGGAGTGAAGCGGCTCTTTCTGGTCCCATCACCTATCTGGCCAGCCTGGTTTGAGCCCCAGCAGAAGGCCCGGTCAGCACTCGTTACGGCGCAGGTTTGGAAATAGCCCGCGCTGAGGCTGCGGAACCGACGATCTGTGGCTACGGCAAGAGGGCGCCGCCCGTTCGTTTGGGTAGAGCCAATACCAAGAGCGCCGTTGAAGTTCCATCCCCAGCAATAGGCGCGATTATCCGTGGTCAGGCCGCAAGTGTGGAACTCTCCCGCGCTTACCACACGAAAGTGGAGTGTGCCGGCCACCCTCACCGGCCGCTCGCGTTGCGCCGCAGTGGTGCCGTCGCCCACCTGTCCGTGGTCGTTGAGTCCCCAACAGTATGCCACATCGTCCGTGGTGACTCCGCAGGTATGGTGGCCACCGGCGCTGACCTGACGGAAGGACAAAATCGTGGAGGCAGCCACCAGCCCCGGAGCGGGCGCGGGGGAGAGGGCGTCAGGCGCCTGTGGATCGTTGTCGCACCCGAATAGGAGCAGTGATGGCAGTAACCCGTATCCGAGCCGGCGGAGGAGACTCCCCCTCGAACATAGGACCTCGAGATAGCCTGAGCGCATAGGATTAGCCTCGTGAACAGGATCTTCTTGCACCAGGCTGATGTGGGAATCCGTACAGGCAGGAGATAAGCCGTCAGGTGCCCGGCGTCCGGACGCTGGGCACCAATATCATGGCACAGACCGATCCGGCTCTAGGGCGCAGATCACCTGACCGATCAGCCTTCCATCAGCACCCGCAGAGCACGCCCAGCGTAACGGCTCGA
>DATFQK010000343.1:0-3649 GCA_035264345.1 Gemmatimonadales bacterium
TACAGGGAACAGCGTCAGGCGCTCAGCACCACCTTTTCGCAGTTGTCTTCTTTGTTCAGGAACATGTCATAGCCCCTGGCTGCCTGGTCCAATGGCAGCCGGTGGGTGATGACGAAGCTGGGATCGATCTCTCCATTCTGAATCCGGTCGAGCAGCGGCCGCATGTACCGGTGCGTATGGCATTGGCCGCTCCGGATGGTGAGCGAACGGTTCATGATGGCCCCCATGGGGAACTTGTCGATGAACCCGCCGTATACCCCAATGACTGAGACCACGCCGCCGTTCCGGCAGGCCAGGATGGCTTCCCGGAGCGCGATGGGACGATCGGTCTCCATCATGGTGGCCTGCTTCAGCCGGTCGTAGGCGTACGTCATCCCATGCCCGTGCGCTTCCATGCCCACGGCGTCTATGCACTTGTCGGGACCACGCCCGCCGGTCAGCTCCAGCAGGGCGTCCTGGACGTTCAGCTCCTCGTAATTGATGGTATCCGAGGCGCCCGCCCGTTCCCTGGCCATGTCCAGCCGGTACTTGAAGCGGTCGATGGCGATGACCCGTTCCGCCCCCAGCAGGTAGGCGCTGGCGATGGCAAACTGGCCTACCGGGCCGGCACCCCATACCGCGACCACGTCCCCACCCTGGATGTCGCACATCTCCGCGCCCATGTAGCCGGTGGGGAAGATGTCCGACAGGAACAGCACCTGGTCGTCGGTCAGATCTTCGGGGACTTTTAACGGGCCTACGTCCGCAAACGGCACCCGGGCGTACTCCGCCTGGCCACCGGCGAATCCACCGAGCATGTGGGAGTAGCCGAAGATCCCGCTGGGGGAGTGTCCCAGGAGCTTCTCGGCGATCCACGCGTTGGGGTTGGAGTTTTCGCAAAGCGAGAACATCTGAGCTTCACACGAGGCGCAGGCGCCGCACGCGATCGGAAACGGTACCACCACCCGGTCGCCGACCTTCAAGTTGCGCACCGAAGGCCCCACTTCCACCACCTCGCCCATGAACTCATGCCCCAGGACATCGCCCCGTTCCATCGTGGGCACGAAGCCATTGTACAGGTGGAGATCCGATCCGCAAATGGCGGTCGACGTAATCCGGACGATCGCGTCGTTGGAGTTCAGAATCTTTGGATCCGGCACCTCTTCGACTTGTACCTTTTTCTTTCCCATCCAGCAGTTTGCCTTCATGATCTATGTCTCTCTTTCCGAGCCGTGCGGCTCAGTCAGCGTTGAACCGCGTGCTCGCGAGGCGTTCCCAGAAGCTCGACATCCTCCAGGCTCTCCGGTGGCCGTGCCGGGTGCATGCCGGAATGGATGCTGCTATCCGAGTGGACGATCTCTCCCGTCTCCATGACCTGCTTGAAGCGGCGCAGATCGCCCTTGACCTGCTGCTCCGGCTCCTCGCCGAAAAGCTTGGCAATCAGCGATCCCAGCTTCCCTCCAGGAGGCTGGTAGCGAAGGTCGACGTGGATTTCGGTGCCCCGATTGGCGGGGGCATCCTTGAATCGCACCAACCCGTAATTGGGAATGGTCGCATCGGGCAGAGAGCGCCAGACGATCAGCTCGTTGGGCCGGTCCTCGATGGTCTCCGCCTCCCACTCGACCGTCGTGCCCGCTGGAGCCTTGGCTTTCCAGCGGGAGCGGTTGTTGTCCAGCACCTGCACCGACTCGAGGTGAGCCATGAACCGGGGAAGGTTCTCGAAGTTGTGCCAGAACCCGTAGACCTCGTTCCGGGGCCGTTTGATGGTCAGCGATTGGGTGACGTGAACTCCACCGGAGGACTGACGATTCTGCTGGATCCTGGAGCCGTTGGTCCTCTGCTCGCTGCCGTTCCCGCCCTGCTGGCTGAGCTGCTGGCCGGTGAGGAAATCGACTACGGTGACACCGGCAACAGCGGCAGTGGCCGCGGCCAGCCGGTTCCGGTCGTTTTCGTTGTCGCTCATCGCCTTGCCCAGGAGGGCCAAGTCCATGAGATCGCCCCCCACGCGGGTCCAAACCCAGCCCGGGGCCCGGGGTGAGGACAGAATACCGATGCCGCTGGTGATCTCTCGGAACCCGAGAGCGAACATCGTGTTGCGGGTTTCATCGTCATCGCTGATGCCGATCAGCCGGGCCAGGGCCCGGGGCGCGCCGACTTGGGCCAGGCCTAACCCGACGCTGAACCAGCCCAGGCCTCTGGCTCGGCGCTGGGCGTTGCTCTCGGTATCAACTGGGGACGAGTCGGTGAACCGCCGGCGATAGCGGACGCCTTGCTCGGTTGCTGCAGTCATATTTCCCCCTTCCCATTCGTCATCATGGCTCGAAATCAGGTCGCGGAAGAGCTCTGATCGTCGTGGATGGGTTTGTGACGGAGACGCTAGAGCAGGCGACCAAAACCTCTCCCGGCTCGATGCCAGGCGAATTCCCGGCGTGGCGACCTCGGTTATCCTCACGCGGGCCGCAGAGTTCGACAGTGATAGCGGCGGGTGCAGATGAGTTCGGTGAGCCGGATCACTCCAAAATCCTGTAGCGATCTGGGTCGAGATTACCCTCGCGCCCGGAGAAGCCTCAGCGGTGTGAGCGGGTCCTGATCAGGCCACGGACGGTTGTGATCAGTCCCTCAGGCGGGAAGGGCTTTTGCAGAAAAGGGGCGGAGGTGCGGGGAGAGCCCCGACGGAAGATGTCGTTCACGTCGTAGGCCGAGATGTAAAGGATGGGGAGATCAGGCCAGCGTTGAGAGATACGGCGGCCCAACTCCCGGCCGTCCATACCAGGCATGACCACGTCGGTCACTACCAGATCCACCGGCTCGGGAGCGCCTTCCATGACTTCCAGCGCCTCGGCGCCGTGCCCGGCTTCCAGCGTAGTAAAGCCTTCGGCCTGCAGGGTACGGCATACCAGCTCACGCAGGCCTTGCTCGTCGTCGACTACAAGAACCACTCGCCTGGGCTCGGTAGTGGAGTCAGGCCCTGCCACAGCCTCGCCGCATGCGAATTGATTGGGTAGCGGTAAGCATGCCGCAACTTACCACCAGCCATAGTAATCGCCAGGGGTGAGGTGGCGGGTGAGGACAAGGGACTAACTGAGCCTCCTTGTCCTCTACAGACGAACCCTAAATCGTTCGACGGCCCGAGATGAAGTTGACCAGGAACACGACGAGCGCGATCACCAGCAACAGGTGAATCAGGCCCCCGGCAACATGAAACACTCCCCATCCCAGAAGCCAGGCGACCAGCAGGATGACTGCGAGCCATACCAGCATGGAAATTCCTCCGCTAAGGTGATCAGCACCATCGGCCACGGGGCGAACATAGCGGTAACCGGATGCCCGGTCTGTGAGCGCACCCACACTGCCTCCCGAAGTTCTTGCACCAGTTGAGTATCCCACGTCACAGCCCGAAGCCCTGCCGCCAGACAGGTTGCCTGATGGTCAGAATGGGCCCGGATGAGGGATACCCCCAGGTGGGGGCGAGCATGGCAGACGATCGTTATCGACGGCTCTTCGAGTCCACCGTCGATTATGCCGTCTTCCATCTCACCCTTGACGGCACCGTGGAGACTTGGAATCCCGGCGCCCAGCGGATCTTCCTCTATGAGCCCGGCGAGATCATTGGGCGCTCGGGTACACTCCTGTTTACCCCGGAAGACAACCTCGAGGGCGTTCCGGAGCA
>DATFQK010000344.1:0-6247 GCA_035264345.1 Gemmatimonadales bacterium
GGAGCGCATGCAGGCGCTGCGCTACGGGGAAAACCCCACGCAGCGCGCGGCGCTCTACGTGACCGAAGAGCCGAGAGGGATGCGGGACCTGGCCCAGCGCCAGGGCAAGGAGCTGTCCTTCAATAATCTGCTCGACATCGAAGCCGCCATGGCGGCCGTAGCCTGCTGGAGCACCCGTCCCGCGTGCGCGGTGATCAAGCATACGACTCCCTGCGGCATCGCCGTCGCCGGTTCGGCGCTGGAGGCCTTCAAGAACGCCAGGGCAACCGATCCGGTCTCGGCCTTCGGCTCGGTGATCGGCTTCAACACCGTGGTCGACCGGGCCACCGCCACGGCGATGAGCGATCTCTTCGTCGAGGTGGTGGTCGCCCCCTCCTTTCACGCCGATGCGCTGGAGGTTTTCGCCGCCAAGAAGCAGCTCCGGGTGGTGGAGCTCCCAGTGAGTGGAGGCGCCGGCACGCTGGACTTCAAGCGGGTGCGAGGTGGGTTCCTGGTGCAGGACCGGTTTTACTTCGATCCTTCGGAGGAAGGCTGGAAGGTTGCGACCCAACGCCAGCCCAGCGAATCAGAGTGGAACGATCTCCGCTTCAGCTGGGCCGCGGTGGCCTCGGTCAAGTCGAACGCCATTCTGCTGGCCCGCCGCGAGATGGCCATTGGCATCGGCGCGGGCCAGATGAGCCGGGTCGACAGCGTATTTCTCGCGCTGCACAAGGCTCGACAGCAGGGACACGACCCCGCGGGAAGCGTGCTTGCGTCAGATGCGTTCTTCCCCTTTGCCGACAGCATCGAGCTTGCCGCCGAGGCCGGCGTCAAGGCAATCATCCAGCCGGGCGGATCGGTCCGGGACAATGAGGTCGTGAGCGCGGCCGACCGCAGCGGCATGGCCATGGTGATGACGGGGCGTCGGCAGTTCAGGCATTGAGAGCCTGGCTCTCATGGGCCGGGATGGGTCAAAGGCGAAAGGTGATAACGTGACGGTGACAAGCGCATCAGCGGTGAGGGGTGAGCGGCCTGGCTACCTGACTGTGGACCAGGAGAAGCCGCCGTACCTCTGGGCTGCACTCACGGCGCTCGTCGTGCTCGCCATCTACCTGGCGACGCTGGCCCCCACCACCGCTTTCTGGGACACTTCGGAGTATATCGCGGCGGCCAAGGTGCTCGGCATTCCTCACCCGCCGGGCAACCCGCTTTTCGTCATTCTGGCGCACACCTTCGGCCTGTTGCCACTGGCCGCGTCATATGCGGTGCGGATCAACCTCTTTGCGGCTGTAACCAGCGCCGCATCCGCCGGACTCTGGTTCCTGGTGGCCGAGCGGTGGCTCAGGGGAATCGTGGGGCCGCGCTGGGCACGCTATGCCGCGGCCTTCGGCGGCGTGTTGGTGGGCGCGACCTCCTGGACGGTGTGGAATCAGTCCACCGTGAACGAGAAGGTGTACACGGTGTCGCTGCTCTCGATAGCGCTGGTGATGTGGCTGGTGGTGCGCTGGGGAGATGACGAGCCTGGAACCCACCGGGATCGCTGGCTGGTGCTCATTGCCTATGTGCTGGCGCTGACCTCCACCAACCACCTCATGGGAGTGCTGGCCCTCCCGGCGCTGGTCGTGTACGTGCTCTGGACCGATTGGCGCACGGTGCTCCGGCCCTGGGCTATCGTGACCTTCTATGCCCTGCTCCTGGCGTTGACCGGAGAGTGGATTGCCCTGCTGCACGGAGGCGCCGCCGGCGGCCTCCTGATTCTTCTCACCCTCGGAGTGCTGGGGTACGCGGTCTGGAAGACGCCGCGGGACCCGCTGGTCTATCTCGGCCTGCTGGCAGTAATCGTGGGCATTTCGCTGAACTACTTCTGGCTCCCGCTTCGGGCCGCCCAGTACCCCGCGATTAATGAAGGCGAGCCGGTCGGCTTTCTGAGTCAGTCGCTGCAGGACGTCCTCAACCGGGTACAGTACGGCAAGCCGGCGCTGTCTCAGCGGCAGGCTACGTTCGGGGCCCAGCTGGCCAATTTCTGGCAGTACTTCTCCTGGCAGTTCGCCCGTGACTGGGGGCAACTCGGCAGAGTGGCCACCGGGTTGTTCACCGTGTTGGGCCTCACCGGCCTGTGGGAGCTCTGGAAGCGCGATCGCCGCGCGGGCATTGCCTGTGTCGCCCTCCTGGCGACGCTTTCGCTCGGGCTGGTCTACTACATGAACTTCAAGTACGGGTTCTCCCAGTACCCCGGAGAGCCTTCCCTTCCCCGCGAGGTGCGCGAGCGCGACTACTTCTTCGTGGGCTCCTTCGCGGTGTATGGCGCGTTCGTGGCGCTGGGGCTCGGTGCGGTGATGCGGACGGTGGTCGAGTTTCTCCGGGACCGGGGCACACCTGTGAGCCGCTGGGCCATGGCGTCTCCGGTTCTGGCTCTCGCCCTGATTCCCCTGCTGGGCAACCATGTTACCGCCAGCCGGGCGCATGAAACCATTCCGCGAGACTTTGCCTACGACATTCTCCAGTCGGTCGAGCCGTACGGTATTCTCATCACCGCCGGAGACAACGACACCTTTCCACTCTGGTATGCCCAGGAGGTCGAAGGTATCCGGCGGGACGTCACCCTGGCCAACCTGTCGCTGATGAACACGCGATGGCATCTCCGTCAGCTTCGGCGGCGACAGACACCTGCCTTCGATCCGTCCCGTGCGGCGTCGCTGTGGAAGTCCACCGAGGAGCCCGGACTTCCGCTCACCGATTCGGCCGGCGCCGCGAACAAGGCTACTGAAAAGTGGCCCCGCCCGACGGAGCCGGTGTTCAGTCTGACCCAGGTTCAGCTGGACAGTCTGCCGGAGGCGATGCAGGTCCCGGCCAAGGGAGGGATAGCCTTCGACAGCCTGCGACTCGATTTCGGCCAGGACGTTCTCATGCTCCAGGATCTGGCTTCGATCTTTCTAATCCGTGACAACCTGGGCAAGCGTCCGGTGTACTTCAGCTGGAGCGACGGCGGATACCCCGATCAGACTCTGGGTCTCAGCCCTTACCTGGTGTCGCAGGGCTTCGTCCGGAAGCTGATGCCCAAGCCGGTGGTGCCCAATGACTCGATCGTGCTCAATCCGAGTCTCGGGTACCTCGACGTGCCGCGCACCGAGAAGCTCCTGTGGGACGTGTATCACTGGAGGTCCGCCGCGCGTCCGCGTCCCCGCGGCTGGGTGGATCAGCCCTCAGGCTCGATTCTGCAGCTGTATGCGGTGGTATACGGCGGTGCGGCGAAGTCGCTGGCGGCTGCGGGACAAAAAGCGGAAGCGGCGCGGGCCGACTCAGTGGCCAATGCGGTGAGCCGGAGTCTGGGCCGGGAAAACCAGTTCTAGTCGATGCGGTGCGGCCTCGAGGCGGCCGCGCGTCCGACCTCGAGCTGTGATCCTCCGCCGTTCCAGGTTTCCCAGGTGAGGGGACAGCCCTGGCCAAAGGGCGGCGCAGGATGGCCCGGGCGGCCGATCAGATCGTGCAGCATCTCATGGCGGACCACCATCTCGTCCATCGACCATTCGCTGGCCAGGAAGATGTGGTGATCGCTTCTCCAGTGCCCGGCGCACTGGCCGCTGGAGCAGGAGAAGCTGGGTCCCTCAATGGTGGACCAGCGCAGCCGATCGAAGTCTCCACTCAGACCGGAACACGCTTGGGTCTTGGCCCACCACTCCCGGTAGACGGGGGACGGGTCGAGCGGGGTGTCGCCCACTGGATCGAAGCCGCACCCGGTCAATCCCCCCAGCAGGAGGCCCGCCCAACCCAGCCGCGCCAGCGTCGATCTCCGTATCATCCGTTCTCCGACAGACCAGTGACCGGCGGGCGCACCTGTGCGTCCCGAGGTAGCTCTGGTATCGGCAGGTTAGGCTGGGAACTAAAGGCGGGAGACAGCGAAAAGAGGAGCCGGCCCGTTCGGGCCGGCTCTTGGCGGCTACTTCTTGCAGGCCTTCTTAGGCAGGTTCTCGGCCATTTTCTTGAGGTCGGCCAACGCTTCCTTGATTCCCGGTCGCTGGTAGTACTCGACGAAGGTTTCGTCGTACTCCCAGATGAAGAACGCGCAGATCGGGGCCTTACTCATAAACTTGGTTCCCCAAGATCTGAGCTCGTCGGGGTTCATGGCGAACTTCCCCTCGGCTCGGCCGGGGATGCCGCTGGTCTTGCTGCCGCCGTTGAGCACATTCAAGCCGCCAATCAGGGCCAGGTTCAGGTCGGCGGCGCCCTGAGCCATGCGGTCGATGAAGTCGTCCACATCGCCCAGCCGGTCGAGGTAATGAATGCGCACTGCATCGAGGTACTTGTACTGGTAGCCGCCCCCCTTGAGATAGTCCGGCCAGGCCCGGATGATGGCGGGCATGGTGGGCCACACCTCTTTGCTGTACCGGGCCATCTCGTCAATTTGCTCCGGACTGACCTGGTGGCCATTCCAGTTGGTCTTGTCGCTCGGCTCGTCCATGAGGAAATGGCCGATGATGGTCCCCTCATCGATGTACTTCTGCAGATCGAGCTGCCGGTAACGGTCGACCCGCGCCTTCCAGATCGACATGTTGAAGCCATTCTCATCCCGGATGTTGGTCTCTTTACCCGTGAAGTTGATCAGCAGCCGGGTATTGCTCCGCCGCGCCATTTCCAGATCGGCGATCAGGCTCTCAGGGTGCCCGGAGAGGATGGTGCCGTTGAAATCCTGATTAAACGTCTCGGGGGGCTGTTGAGCCGGGCCGAATGGGATGCCGATGTAGGTCGGATCGTACGGCGGCAGGGAGTCGGACGGCGGCGGTGTCGGAGGTCCACTGTCGACCGGGGGCGTTACTGTTGTATCGGTTCCCGAGGTGTCAGGCGGCGGCGGAGTAGAGTCGGTTCCGGTGGTGTCAGGCCGTCCGAGATCGGCGCTCGGACCTGAGCTATCACATGCAGCCGCTCCCAGGAGGAGCGCGATAAGTGCCAGGGAAAGACGATGTTGCGGCATACGATTATGTGGCTCAGCGCCCTGGGTGAAGAACCGCCAAAGGGGGCGCGGTGGGCTGACCGTCCCGAAGGCATCTAATTTTGGCTCCAAACGAACCTATGTGTAAAGATTTGCAGCCCACAGGTATGATTGTCAATGTCTGACTACGATTGTCGGCTTAACAGGAACGTCGCAGCCAGCGACGTGAAGCTGTCACGCAGCGGCCGCAGCACTTAACACCCTGCATCGGCTTGCGGAGGCAAGTTCAAAAGATTCAAGAATTTGATTGAGTGATCCAGATCACATCAGAGGTTGGCCCCACCATGTACAACTCGTACTCCCCAGACCATAAGGAGTAGCATATGCGTAAGAGCCGAGCCGTTCGTGGGACCCTGGCAGTAGGGTTTGTTGTTGCCGGCGTGCTCGCCGCATGCAACTCTTCCAACCGCAACGCGGACCGCGATCAGAGCCAGGCGGCCTCGGCTGATACATCCGCCGACAGTGCAGCCGCCGACACCGGCAAAGCCCCCGCTGCAGCGTCGCAGGGCGGATTGACCGACGCCAACATCATGGCCCTGCTCGACGGGGCGAACAAGGCAGACAGCGCGGGTGGGGCGCTTGCCGCTAAGAAGGCCACCGATGCCGAAGTGAAGGCCTTCGCCCGGTTAATGATGTCGGAGCATCACGCCCTTCGAGCCGCGGGTCAGGCGCTCGCCAAGCAGCTGGGCGTTGAGCCCAAGGCGCCGGAGCGCGATCCGCTGGCGCCCTATGTCGCCAATGAGATGAAGACTCTGCAGAGCACTGGGAAGGGAGCCGAGTTCGACCGGACCTACATCGACAACGAGGTGAGTGTTCACCAGGCGGTGCTCGACCTGGCGAATCAGGCCCGGGTTACCACTCAGACGCCGCAGCTCAAGGAGCTGATCGAGAAGGCGATTCCGGTGATCCGGAAACATCTCGACCAGGCGACGGCCCTCCAAAAGAAGCTGACGCCAGCGGCATAAGGAACAATCACCAGTTGCCAGTCCCCAGTCCTCAGTCCCCGGTAACCCGTTCAAAGGCGATGGTTCTGAGGACAGGCGACTGCGGACTGGGGACTGGCAACTGGTGACTACTTATAACTCACTCTCCAAATCGTCCCCCTCTGATCATCCGAGATGTACAGCGCTCCATCACCCCCCACCGTGAGACCCGCGGGCCGATGGGTCGCATTTCCAGGATCTTTGGCGTTGCCGGCAAACCCATCGGCGAACACGCGGTACTCGCCCGTCGCCGTTCCCTGTGCCATCGGCTGAAACACGACGTTGTAGCCTTCCTGGG
>DATFQK010000345.1:0-2081 GCA_035264345.1 Gemmatimonadales bacterium
CACCGGTATAACCGCCTTTACTGGTGCAACGCTATCAGCTAGATTTGCACCTGTCAAGAGGCGAATACTGGTGCACGATCGAGAGTGTCCAAAGGAGGTCTCGGGTGTCCGAGGAGGTGCTGCCATTTAAGTACATCGGTGGAGATCCCGCGGTCGATCTGGTAAACACCGTGGATTGGACCCGTGAGGGGCTGAGGGACGAGCGGCTTCACGACTACGAGCGGCTGACGCGGTGGGCCGAAGGTGCGGACGTACTCTCGCCTGAACTAGCGGCAAAGCTCCGACGAAAAGCAGCCAGGAATCCGAACGAAGCGAGCGCCGTCTACCGGGCTGCCCTTCGAACCCGCGAGGCCCTCCAGCGCCTGTTCCGGGAGCTGGCCAATGGGTCGGTTTCTGCTGGAGCGGTCGCGGACTTCAACCGGATCCTGGCGCCTACGCTCCGGCAGTTGAGGGTGACGCCGCTGGGCACCGCCGGGCATCTCCAGCTTGGTTGGGAAGATCAGGAGAGGAGACTCGACTCGGTCCTCTGGCCGGTGCTCTGGTCAGCCGCCGCGCTGGTCGCTTCCGAGGAAGCGTCCCGGATTCGGGTCTGTGGAGGTGAAGACTGCGGGTGGATGTACGTGGACCGGAGCCGGAACGGATTCAGGCGATGGTGCCAGATGGAAAGCTGCGGCACTCGGGAGAAGACTAGGCGGAGACGCCAGGGCGCCGAAGCAGGATCCCGGTCATGATCGCGGTACCGAGCGCGATTGCGGCACTGATGAGAGCGACCACCGCAAACGAGTGACTGAACGCCGCGCGCGCCGCCACCACCAGTTCGGAGCCGGCGGCCCCCGGCAGCGCTGCAGCCTCGGCCACAGCGGCTCCCAGCGTGCCTCGGGCAGACTGGGCCACAGATGCGGGTATATCCGCCGGCACATTGTTGAGCATCATCTGGCGGTAGACCACAGTGCCGATACTGCCGAGCACCGCGATACCCAGTGCGCCACCCAGCTCCGAGCTGGTCTCCGATAAGGCCGATGCCGCTCCGGCCCGCTCGATCGGAGCACTGCTCACGATCAGATCCGTAGCCAGAATCACCACCGGCGATAGACCCAGCGAGTACACGATCGAAGCCACCAGGAGCAGGGTGAGACTGGTACTGCTCCCGAGTTGGGCCAGGAGAAGGAACCCAACGATCGACAGGATCAGACCTCCGCTCATCACCCGGGCAGAATGGAATCGCCGTGCCAGTGCGGGGACCAGCAACGATCCCACGATGTATGCGCCCATCAGCGGGACCGTCCACAGGCCGGCCTCGAGAGGGGAAAGCCCCAGAACGAGCTGCAGGTACTGGGCGATGAAGATGTAGCTTCCGAAGGAGATGAAGGTCGCCAAGGTGTATGCGGCCAGTGAGGCGCTGAACGCCGCAGACCGGAAGAGCCGGAGATCGAGGAACGGGTCATCCAACCTGCGCTGACGGCGGATGAACACCATACCCACCAGCACGCCGGCCGCCGCGGTGAGGCCCGCTTGCCAGCTGAGTCCGTCGGCGGCGAACCGCTTGAGCCCGTAGATCACCAGTAGCACGGCCACCAGGGAAAGCGCGGCGCTCGAGATGTCGAGCCTCCGGGCCTCGGGGTCCTTGAATTCCGGCAGGAGACTCGGGCCTACGATCAGAAGCAGCACCATGACCGGAACGCCGATGAGGAAGGCCGATCCCCACCAGAAGTACTGCAGGACGATTCCGCCGAGAATGGGCCCCAGTGCCCCGCCCACCGCGTAGCTGGTCACCCAGACGCCGATCGCGAAGGTCCGCTCTCCTGGATCGAGGAACATGTTCCGGATCAGCGACAACGTCGACGGAGCCAGGGTGGCTCCCGCCAGCCCGAGCAGCGCGCGAGTCACGATCAACATCTCGGCGCTGGTCGAGAACGCCGCCAGAACCGAGGTGACACCAAAGACAGCGGCACCGATCAGGAGCAAACGGCGCCGCCCGATTCGGTCTCCCAGCGTGCCCATGGTGATGAGGGAAGACGCAACCAGGAAGCCGTAGATATCGAGAATCCAGAGCAGTTGCGTGCTGCTGGGCTGGAGGTCGG
>DATFQK010000346.1:0-3473 GCA_035264345.1 Gemmatimonadales bacterium
CGTGGCCCACCCCGATTACGACGAGTTCTGGAAGCACGAGGCCTGGATCCGGCAGCTCGACTCCACCACGGTTCCCAATCTCAACGTGGCCGGGTTCTGGGACCAGGAGGATCCGTGGGGGCCGTGGCAGATCTTCCGCCACGCGGAGCGGCATGACCCGGAGCACACCAACTTCATGGTGGCGGGCCCGTGGTTTCACGGTGAATGGCAGTGGCCCAAGGCCGACAGCATCGGCCTGATCTCATTTGGAGGACACGAAACCGCGCGGGAGTTTCGAGAAGAGATCGAGGCGCCGTTCTTCCGGTATTACCTGCACGGGAAGGGCGAGAAACCGGGCTGGCAGGCGAAAACCTTTCAGTCGGGCTCTAACCAATGGCAGACCTACGACACCTGGCCTCCGAAGAACGCCGAGCCGAGAAAGCTCTATCTCCATACCGACGGTACGCTCTCGTTCGACCCGCCCCATCCTGGGTCGGGATCCGGTGGCTATCGGCAGTACCTGTCGGATCCGGCCAACCCGGTCCCCTATCGCGAGCGGCCCATCTCACCGACCTATCCCGGAGGTGACTGGCGCACCTGGGAGGTCGCCGACCAGCGATTTGTGGACGGTCGGCCCGACGTGGTGACCTATGTGAGCGAGCCGCTGAAGGAGGATCTCACCGTCACTGGGGAGCTGGCTGCCAATCTATATGCCTCGACCTCCGGCACGGACGCGGACTTCATCGTCAAGCTGATCGACGCGTATCCGGAGGAGGCGCAGCCGGACACCTGGGACAAGGATGAGGGGCCCAAACCGGGCCAGTATGAGCAGTCGGTCAACGGGTACGAGCTACCGATCGCGATGGAGGTCAAGCGGGGACGGTACCACCAGAGTTACGAACATGCCCGGCCGCTGCCGCCGGGGAAGCCGGTGAAATGGACGATCCCGCTCCGGGACCATGACCACGTATTCCTGAAGGGGCACCGGCTGATGGTCCAGGTACAGTCCACCTGGTTTCCGATCATCGACCGGAATCCGCAGAAGTTCGTGCCCAGCATCTACAAGGCCAAGGCTAGCGACTACGTGAAGGCGACGCAGCGGGTGTACTCGTCACCGGAGTTGCCGTCGCATGTTGTGCTGCCGGTGGTTCGCTAGGCGGGAGGACCTTCTATCGGCTTTGTCCCTAGACCAGCTCCGCAGGAACCGGCTCTGGGGCTCCCAGCAGCTTCTCCATCTTCTCCCGGGTGCCGGTGCCCGGCGCGGGCACGTAGGTGATCAGCCGGAGGGATGCCATCCGCTCGTCGAGCACCTCGAGCACGGTGAAATCAAACACCAGCCGGCCGGCCTCAGGATGCTCGTAGTGTTTCACGCCTTCCTGCGAGGTCTCGATGTCGTTCTCATTCCACCAGTGTTCGAACTGCTCACTCCGGGTGCGGAGGACCGTCACCAGCTCATTGAACCAGGGATCGTCGACCCGGCTGGCGTACTGGGCCCGGAGCTTGGCCACGCATTGGCGACCGTGGTGATCCCAATTTTCCAGCATCGACCGCATCCGGTCGCCCAGGAAGAGCTGGTACAGTGCGTTGCGCTCGATTCCCTGAAGGCCCGCCAGATCGCCGTGGATGACGGAAGCTGCCCGGTTCCAGGCCAGGATGTCCCATCGCTCTCCGAAGACCCAGGCAGGGCCATATTCCACCTGATCGATCAGCCGCTGGAGCCGGAGACTGACCGAGACCGCGCGCGGCGCGTCTCCGCCGCTGCTCGCAATCGCGTGGCCTGCCAAGGTAAGCAGATGGCGCGTCTCATTCGGCTCCAGCCGAAGAGCGGCACCGATCCGGCGGAGCACGGCCACCGAAGGGTGGACCTCACGGGCCTGCTCCAGCCAGGTATACCACTCCGCGCTGACCCCGGCCGCCGTGGCGACCTCTTCCCGGCGCAGGCCGGGCGTGCGCCGACGCCGACCCCGCGGAAGACCCAGCTCCTCCGGCTGCCGCCGCATGCGCCGGATCTTCAGGAAGTCGGCGATCTCCCGTCTGCGATCGTCACTTAACATCGTCCACCTCGTGTCATCTCCGAAGCAGTCGAGCCCATGAGATAGGATTCCATGTCTCAGAATGGCATCCAGTGAGCGCCACAGCCAGGAACCGCGAATACCAGGATAACTGCTCCCTTATCCCCGGATAACAGGGATAATACCGTGAAGGCCTGAATAGACGTCCCGAGAAGACCTTTCGCAACGGAGAACTCGATGAACGACGCGGCAGCGGTGCGGAGTGCGGTGGACCGGCTGCTCCTTGGGGATCTCGAGCCGATTCGGAGCCGCCTCGCCCGAGACGTGTCCTTCTGCGTGGCAGTGGGCGGGGACACGCCGATCTGTCTGGAGGATTCGGGGGAGCAGCCGGTGGTGGACTACTTCACGGCGCTGGGCGGAGTGGTGACGTTCTGGCAACTGGACTACACGGCTCGAGGGGATCAGCTGATCGCCTGGGGAAAGGAGAGCTTCACGATCGAGAACTGTGAGATCGAAGCGGGCTGCGAGTTTGCCCTGGTGTTCGATGTCGCCGCCGGTCTCATCACCCGATTACTGGTGGTGGAAGACCTGCCGTCCTTCATCCGGGCGGCCGGGAGTCTGCAGGGGCAAACAGCGGAGCTCGACCTGATCGGGGCTTGAGGGCAGCGTGCGATGGTCTCCTCGGTGAGATTGCTTAGCGGATGATAATCGGCGGAGCCTGGTTCAATCCCCGCCCAGTGGACTCCCGCCGAGCCATCACCGCTGCGTCTACCCGCACCGCCAGCGCATGCATACGCTCCCGGTGGCGCGGCTCGCACTCATCTTCGACCAGGGAGAACCGCCAGCCCCGCTGGACGAATACGTAGACCAGCTCGGCGACCGCGGTATCCAGCTCCAGGTCACCCTCGAGATAGACCCGAATGATGCCGGCCAGTCGATCTGATTTCGACATTCCCAATCCTCGGCGCTAGCGGGCTCGTTCCCGCTTGAAGTACAGGTGTACCCGGGGGCCCTCGTTGGCGACGCCGGCCAGCTCCCAGCCGTCCGCGCCCAGGCGGTCGAGCTCCTGCTCCGTGGGCAACGTCTCTGTCTCCAGGCTACGGACTACCTCCTTGTATTCCCACCGCGGCGTCACCGGAACCCAGGGAGCTGAGATGTGGCCAGCACGGGGCTCTGCCGGTCGCGGCGGGAAGGGGACTTCTATTCTGGCTGACATGGCTCCTCCCAAGCACAGTTAATATTTTTCTGGGCAGCTGCACGAAAGATGTGCTCGGGCCACACCGGCGTCGAGGTGTTCCTGTCTACCCTGTACCTCTGGCTGTTCACCTCTCTGCTGGCGCCGTTCCTCCCCGCTGATCGGGTCAGGATTGCCGAGGCAGGGCGGCTGGCGCACGAGCTGGGAGATCGGCTTTGGCCGGGGCAGGCTCATACTCCGATGCCGGTCCTGTTGATTCGGGATTCAGCCGAGTTTCTGGTCGGACG
>DATFQK010000347.1:0-14221 GCA_035264345.1 Gemmatimonadales bacterium
AGGGACCACACGACGAGTGATAGCACCCCGATCACATTCTCCCGGGTGGGAGGGATACTGTGGGCGCCGCTGAAACATTCCTTGAGAGCATAAAGCGGACTGGTACCGATATCGCCATAGACGACACCCAAAGCCACCAGGGCGAGAGCCAGCAATGCCCTCCCGCGCGGAGCCGCCTTACGCCGATGCTGTATCATTGCGGGTGAGTGGAGCGGCGCTGCCGTAGAAGCTCGAGCAACGAAACGATGAAAATAGAAACGATGATGACCGCGGAGCCGACGCACCAGCGACAGGTGGCATGGATGACGAACAGCTCGAGATAAGTCAGATATGCGGTAAACCCGAGGCCGAGTCCCGCGAGGATGGCCAGCAGCCTGGCCGGCCACCACCGCTCGGCTAAACTAGGCTGCAGCGCGGCCAGACTGACGGCCAGCAGGCCGGCATACCCCACCAGGCCAATGAGCGAAACCTCTACCCCGGCAAACCGGCTCCAGGGACTCTGCTGGACGGTCTCGCAGCCCCCGGTTCCACAGGCCAGAGCTCCGATTCTTCCGATCTTGTAGAGGTAGAGGTATGCGGAAATGAAGAACCCGATGAGGCTCAGCACAGCTGCAGTCATGCGGTGGATCATCAACGACGAGGGGCCAGAGAATCCACCATCTTGATTATCGCGTCGGAATCGAGCCGCCCCCGGTACAGCCGGTTGCCGATCAACAGGGTTGGCGTGGAGCTCACCCCCAGCTGGACCCCCTCATTATAGCTCGCCTGAATCCGTCCGGCGTATTTCCCGGCCTTCATGCAGCTGTCATAGCGCCCCAGGTCCAGCCCGACCGTCCGGGCGTAATTCCTGAAGAGAGGCCCCGCGTCGCGGACCGCGGCCCACGCGGATTGGTTCTGGTAGATCTGCTCGTGCTGGGGCCAGTACTTCCCCTGCTCGTCGGCGCAAGCCGCCGAGTGAGCCGCCAGCCGGGAAAACGGGTGCTGCTGCAGTGGAAAGTCCCGGTAGCGCCAGCGGAGGCGGCCGCTGTTGATCAGCCGGTCCTCGATGGTAGGCATCTGGAGAGTGGCGAACGTCTGACAGAAGGGACACTGATAATCGGCAAACTCGGTGATCTCTACCGGGGCATCCTTGGAACCCTTGACGTAGCCGTGAAAGCCCGAGGTGTCGGAGGGCTGAATGCTTACGTTGGCCGGGATGCTGATGGTGCTGGGCTTGAGGAGCAGGTAAGCCAGGACGCCCACCCCCGCCAGCGCCAGCACCGCGAACAGCGTGTAGAACCGTTTCACTCCGGCCTGCGTCCCCGCCATGGCTCTTCGTCCTCCGGATCATCCGGTAGAAAGGAATCCTGACGCTGTGCCTCTTCGACAATTCTTCGGCTATCGGCCACTTCCGGAGTGTCGTAGGTGCTGCGCACCTCGTAGTGGAACAGCTCGCTCCGGGCGTCACCCATCAAGCGCAAGAGCTCGGGACCGCCCCTGAGCAGCTGGCCCGAGCGGTCGAGCTCTTGAATACGCGCGGCTAGAGACCGCAGGAGCGCTGCCAGGCGCTGGGCCCGCTCCTCGTTATACACCTCGTCATGCTCTGCCATACCCACCTCGAGAGGCGGTAGTCACCCTCGGTCAAGTTCATGCCATTCGGGCTGATAAAGATAATGAGGAGCGAGTCATCAGTCTCCAGTTGCCAGTCGCCAGACCACAGTGAGTCCGGTGCCAGTACACTTGAGCTCAGAAAAGCAGGATCTAACGACTGATGGCTGGTAACTGGCGACTGGCCACTGACTTTGCACCAATTAGTGCAATCGGTTATCTTGATGCTGCGAGAGAGTACCCGAAATCTGTCTTTAAAAGGATGGTGCATGAGTAAGAAGAAATCCCGTAGCTCCTCCGAGGAGATCTCGTTCGCCCAGGCTCGTGACGAGCTGTTCAGCCACATCCTCCGCTGCGGCGTCATCGACGCGCTGCCGGAGCATCAGAAGGACTGGTTCGACGATACCATGGGGTATGTCGCTGACCGGTATGAAGATCTGAAGGATGAGGAGCTGGCCGAACTGCGTACCTTGGGTGAGCGTTACTGCCAGCCGGTGCGGAGGGTGGAAGTGGTGGAATCAGGCGCGGCCTGAAACCAAGCGAAAGCTTGAAGAGCGCCCCGGAAAGTGACTTTCCGGGGCGTTTTTATTGCCTGGAGATCCCGGGAAACCGCCGCCAGCGGTAACCTGCCGCGATCCGCACTCCCCCTCCAGCCCCCAACTCGACGGCCCAGCCGGAGCGGCGCCCGGGCGCCTGCTCCAACCCAAGAGTCAGTACCAGATATCCTCGTCCGACGGTGCCCTCCACGCCCGCAACGCCTCCAGCCACGTAAAAGCCAGCCTTCCGATGCTCCTCGGGGCTCAACAGGAAATGGCCGAGCAACTCTCCCCTGACCGCCAGTTCCCCATCGGAAACTCCGGCACCGAAGCCGAGAGAGAGTCGAGTTCGGCCGGTCGTTCGGAGCGCAGCGAACCCACCGGCCACCACGAGGCCAGGATCGGAAAACGTCCCGATTGCCTGCACGCCCAGCTCTTGAATTACCTGTGCACTGGTGATGTGGGCCCAGGCCAGGGTTGCGCCGGCCAGGGACAGCTCACGCCAGCGACAGCGCATAGGTGATGGCCATGTCCGGCGCGAGCGAGTGAATGACGGAGCAATACTTCTCGAGGGACAGATCGATGGCCCGGCGGACCTTGGCTGCATCCACCCCCGATCCGGTGACGCGATAGTCCAGGTGCAACGACACGTAACGGCGGGGCTCCGTCTCCCGTCTCACCCCGGAGACTTCTATCCGGAGAGCGCTGAACGCCACCCGCATCTTGTTCAGCACTACGACCACGTCGGACCCGGTGCAGGCCGCGGCTGCCAGGAGCAGCGTGAGCATCGGTCCGGGACCCTCAACGTTGTCGCCATCGATGAGGATGGATGGGCCGTTGGACTCGCCACCGCGAAAGCGGAGACCCTCCTGCCAGTCCAGCGTGATCCGTTTGGTCTCTCCCGCCACTCAAGCTCCCAGGCGCTTCTGAGCCCGGGGCGCCACCCGGTAATAGTCCCAGATCGCGACGACGGCGATCAGGGTGGTGGCCCAGGCGATGGGACGCAGATATGGTGAGTCCAGCAGAAATGCAATCAGCGTAAGAATCTGGGCGACTGTTACCGCCTTGCCGCTGGAGCGCGCGGGTATGGCTCGAGGTTCGTGAGAGATGAGGGTTCCAAGGAAGGCCAGAGTAGCCACGATGTCGCGCAGCAGAACCCCCACGATTTCCCAGATCTCGAGGCGCCCGGAGAAGGCCACCACCCCGACCGCGGAGGCCATGAATAGTTTATCCGCGATCGGATCTATCACAGGGCCCAACGGCGAGCCCCCCAGCCGGCGCGCCACTGGCCCGTCGAGCAGATCGGTGGCCGCCGCCGCTGCGACGATGGCCATGCGCCAACTGGTGCTGGGGATCAGGAGAAATGCCCCGGCCAGAGGTATTCGTACGCAGCTGATCAGGTCGGCCCAGGACCACGGCACGCGGCCTTGCTCGCCTCTGCGAGCAGGACTAGCTTCGGTCACGCTGCTCCCCTCGCCGAACGTGAGCGTGCAAGATACCCTGGTCTGTCCTGCGGCTCTTCGCTTCTTCGTTCCCGCACTCTCCTCATGATACTCGACACGGCGGTGATCCCCTGTGGTGGGCTGGGCACGCGGTTGCATCCCATCACCCGCTTTCTGCCCAAAGAAGTTCTCCCGGTGGCACTCAAGCCGGTGTTGTACTGGACTTTGGATGAGGCCGCCGATGCCGGGCTGCTGCGGGCCATCATCATCACCAACCCGCACAAGCCGATACTGGAAACCGTCGCTCGCAACTACCCGGGCCCGCTCGAGCTGGAGTTTGTGCCCCAGGATCATCCGAAAGGATTGGGCGATGCGTTCCTCCGTGCCCGCGACAATCTCGGCGGCTCACCCTTTCTGGCCCTTCTTCCCGACAATTTCTTTCAGGGGCCGAACCCAACGGCCGGTGTGCTCGCTACCTACAAGAAGACCAGGCTGGCCACGGTTCTGCTCACCGAGATCGATCGGACGCAGGCCGGTACCAAAGGCGCCACCGGAAGAGCCGCGGTTCGGACCGCAGACGATGGGACCCTCCGGGTCGTGGCCGTGGCCGACAAGGGATCCGGCCGGTTCGACACCGCCGGGGCCGAGGCTGCCGTGACCCCGATCGGCCGAATGGCCTTCGCTGGCGACATCCTGGATCTGTTTGAGGAGGTCGGCCGGGGACTCCCGCCGGGAAAGGAGCTGGATGACGTTCCGGTGCTGCAGCGCCTGGCCCAACGTGAGGCATTGGCCGGAGTCATCAGCCCTGCGCGATTCTTCGATGTTGGAGTCCCTGAGGGATACCGGGAAGCGGTGGCCGCTTCCCCCGCCCGGGCCTGATCAGCAGGTGCCAGCGTGAGCACCACCTTCAATCACTATCTGGTCGAGCTCACCGCGATCAACTCCGAGCGGCTGCGGGACACCGATGCCCTATCGGCGCTGGTGGTTGCGGCGGCAGGCGCCGTCGGTATGCCCGGGCTTGGGCCTCCGGTCGCCCGGCAGGGCGCCGGCGAGATCGCAATCGCGCTGCTCTGCCTGGAGGGCCATATCGTGCTTCATTGCGCCCCCTCGGTCGGAGTCTGCCTGGTGGATATTGTCGCCCGAGCTCCAGCCGACGTGGGCAAGGGAATCGATGTGATCAGCCGCCGGCTGGCGGTCTAATACCGGTGCCGCGCACCACCCCCTCGGCTCTCTGCCCAGGGTCCAGGTTGATCTGAGCAACCTGCAGGACGTCTTCACGGGTGATCGCCCGGAAGGCCGCTGCAGGATCTTCCAGGTCGCTGAGACCCTCACCAATTAGCCAGGCCTCCAGCATCTCCCCGGCCAATGCGCCGGTGCTCTGTCTGCCGACCTCGGCCTGTCCCGCTAGGTAATGGATTGCCTGGCTCAGCTCTACCTCATCCACTGGCGTCGTTCGAAACACCTCCAGTTCCTGCAGCATTGCCGTCCGCGCTTCTTCCTCCCGCTCCGGCGAAGTGGCGATGTAAGTAACCAGGGCCCCGGCCCGCCCTCGCTGCCAGCTTGAAGCAAGCACGGTGTAGGCCAGAGAGCGCCGGTCACGCAGGGCCTCGAAGAGTCGGCCACCAAGTCCGCTGGCGACGGCCGCCCACACCTCCGCCGCGTGCCGCTGTGATCCTGCCCTGGCGGGCCCGGGGAAGATCATGGCCAGCGCGGTCTGGGCTTTCTCCCGTGAGACCACTCGCATTTCGCCGGCGTTTGGTCCCCCGGTCGGGCTTGTCGGCCTCCCCTGGGTCCCGGGCCGATACTCCTGGAATATTCCCGCCAGTGTGGCGCTGGCCTCTTCCGGATCGATGTCGCCCACCGCGAGAACCACCGGCCGTACTCCGAGCATGGCTCGGGCGCGCCAGGCACGAACCTCGGCGGGGGAAATGCCGGCCAGGGTTTCCGGCAAACCGGCAATCGGAAGCCCATAGGTTCGGTCCCGAAAAGCTCCAGCGAATCCCAGCTGGAACGGATAGCGAAACATGTCATCGGCCACCTGCTCGGCCTCGATCTTCATCAGGTCGCGCTCGGTGTTGATGTCAGCCTCAGCGAAGCGAGGAGCAGTGCAGACCTGATCCAGCAGAGCAGCCGCTTCAGCCAGATGCTCGGTCAACACGGTGGTGCCGAAGCCGAGCCAGTCCGAGGCGGCTGTCGCACTCAACGTCCCCCCCAGCCGCTCGAAGGCGAACGCCAAGCCGGCTGCATCCAGATCTCCGGCGCCCCGCACCGAGCTACGGACCATGAGAGCCGCCAGACCCGCCCGCTCCGGCGGCTCAAACTCGAGCCGGGGCACGTACAGTCCGAGGGTCACCAGAGGGACGCCGGTCTTGCGCCGAACCAGGAGATCCACTCCCTGCAATGCGGTGTGGCGCACGTCAGCTTCCCAGAGACCCCCAACTCGGAGGGATGCGGAGGAGATTCGTACTGTCTGAGCCGGCCGGGCAGTGGCGGTGCCTAGTGCCGTAACGGCAAAGCTGCGGGCCAGAAGCTCCGGCCCGAGATCCTCTCCTTCCGTTTCCGGCAGGTAGACCACCCCGGCGACACTGTCGGGGAGGAGATAGCGAGCGGCGGCCTGGCGAACGGTTTCCCGATCGACCGATATCAGGGCGGCATACTCCCGGTCCAGAAAGGACACGTGCTCCAGTGCCTCGGCCGAGGCCAGGGCAGAAGCCTTCCCTTCCATGGGCTCCAGCCGTCTTGCCCAGCGCGCGGTGAGCAGGGTCCGCGCTCGATCCAGCTCATCCTCCGTGGGTCCGATCAGTGTCAGCCGGGCCACGCATTCCGCGGTCCGCTCCACGGCCAGCGGGACATTCTCAGGGGAGAGATCGGCGCCAATGCTGAAGACCCCGAGCTCGGTGGGACAGTAGTTGTGGGCCGAGACCGAGGTCACCATCCCGGTATCGCGCAACGCTTGATAGAGAAGACTGCCCCTGCCGGAGCCGAGCACCACCGCCGCGAGATCCAGCGCGGGCGCATCCTGGTGCAGTGCCGGAACGGTTCTCCAGCCCAACACCAGCTCGGCTTGAGCAACATCGCCGCGCAGGGTGCGGGCCCGCACCTCGTGTCGCGCCGATTCTTCGGGTGAGGGATCCTCCGCGCCTGGCCGTGACGCCCAGTCAGCATACCTGGCGCGAGCCAGTTCGAGCGCGTTCTCGACGTTCACGTCGCCGGTGATGGCAACGATGGTTCGCTCGGGCACGTACCGGGACTGATAGTAGCCGAGGACGTCGTCCCGGGTGAGGCGAGCCAGGTGGTCTTCATGACCGATGCGCCAACGCCGGATCCGGTGCCGGTCGAACATCACTTCATGCAGTGTCTCCTGCGCTACGGCTCCGGGCGTGTCGCGCTTCCGCTTGGCCTCCTGGATGATGACCTGAAGTTCCCGGGCCAGCTCACCCGGATCGATAATGGAATTGCGCAGAGCGTCCGATTGGATGTCCAGAGCAGCATCCAGACCCGACGCCGGGAGCACCGTGAAGTAGCTGGTGTGGTCGTATCCGGTTCCAGCGTTGAGATACCCCCCGGCAGCCTTGGTCTCCCGGGCGATTGCGCCAACTCCCCGGCGCTGTGTGCCCTTGAAAAACATGTGTTCCAGGACATGCGAGATGCCTATCCAGCGATCCGGCTCGTCGAAAAAGCCTGCTTTCACGTGGGTCACCACGGCCACAACCGGTGCGGAGTGATCCGGCTGAACCAGGAGCGTCAGGCCGTTTGGCAACACCTCGCGATGGACGCCCTTGGTCCAAACCGGTGAGCGGAGAGCCCGGCCCTCATGGGCCGGGTTAAGCGGTGAGCGGGATGGGGAAACGGTCATCTCTATCCTGGAAGTAGTTAAAAAAAGCGAGGAGCTCCAAAGCTAACCGGAGCCCCCCGCTTACGGCTCAGCGCTTACCGCGACGTCTTGCCGCTTACCGCTTACGCTTTATTGCATTATCCGAAGCACGCCCGCCTCCGCACTTCCTCTGATGAAGGCTTCAGCATCCGTGGTGGGGATGACCACGCCGGTTTCAGCCTGGCCCCGGCGGGCTAAACTGGCCATGAAATCGCTCAGCGATCCATGAGCCCATTCCCGGTCGGCGGCTTTCATCTGCAGCAGAATTTCATCCCACGTGCCCCGGATGGTCTGCCCTGCCAGGGTCATGATGAGGTGGGGTTCGCTCTGCCCCGGCCGTTTCTGCATGGCATGCAGCTCGCTGAGCAGTGTTCCGAACAGCTCGAGCTGGTGCGGATCCCGTACGCCACCGTCCGCCTGCTGGGCCTCGACTTCAGCCAGCAGCATGTCGATTGCATCCGGCTCTCCCGCCACTTCCGCAAGCCGGACCAGCCAGGGCGCGAGCTCGGGATCTTCGTCGGGCAACCGGTAGATCGACTTCTTCAATTCGATATGGCGCCATATACCCAGCTCGTCATAGTGGTCTTCGGGCTGGGTTCGCTCCAGCTGATGCAGCGCCGCCTCGCTCTCGCCCCGGTCGTACAGCAGGTTGGCCAGATAGATCCGGGCTTCGCTGTATCCCGCGTCGATCTCCAGCGCACGGCGCAGCCAGTAGAGGGAGCCGGCGTCGTTTCCCAGCCGGTGGGAGGCATAGCCGAGACAGGCCGCCGCGTCGGGAGACTCCGGGTGGGCCGCCACGGCCAGGTCAAAGAACCGGTGTGCCGGAGCGACCAGTCCCTCGCGGAACAGGGCGCGCCCGATCTGCAGCATGAGCTCGTGATCGTCCTGGAAGCCGAGCTGCAGAATGCGCTCGACCGCCCGCATGGCACCCGCCCGGTCGCCCAGCTTGAGCAGGGTTTCACCCAGCCCGGCCAGGCCGTCCTCGTGATCCGGATCCAACGCCAGAGCCTGCTCGAAGCTACGTCTGGACCAGGCGTATTCCTCCCGGGCCAAATGGGCGTAGGCTCTTCCGATGTGCAATTCTACCGCGTGCGGGTATAGCGCTATGCCTTCATTGAGAACAGTCAGGGCTTCATCGTAGCGGCCTTCATTATAGAGATGATGGGCTTGTTCGTCGAAATCGTCGGAGCTGAGGAATGCGTCCGACATCGGCAGGACCTCCCGCGGCAGGTTAACGACAAGTTACGGAATTGAAGGAAGCGGAGCAAGAGAATCCCTCACCCTGGAACAACCGGCGGCATCGTCTTTTGCTGTGTGATTGCTGTCACACCGCCGGGTGTCTCCGGCCCATATCTCATTTTGGTCTGATGGACCGAATCCCCTAGGTTTAGCCGATGCCCTCCCAACACCTCCAATCGGACGGCGCCGCCTTCGCCTCCAGTCACAGTCCCTGACTTCCCAGGACCAGTCATGCGCCTCGCCGCGGCTCTGCTGAGCTCCGCGATGGTGGGAATGTATGCGCCGCTGTTGGCGCAGAAGCCCACCGTTCCGAACGGACCCATCAGCCTGATCGACGCCATCACCATTGGTCGCCGCCAGGGGGTGGAAGCTGCTATTGCCCAGCTGAACGTGCGCGCCGCAGAGGCCCGCAGGGGGCAGCGGCTGGCCGACCTTCTGCCCAACATCGAAGGTCAGGCCTCCTATATTCGCCAGACTGTGAACCTCGATGCTTTCGGCTTTCCCGGAGTCAGCGGTGTCACCGATGCGTTTAATCTGTACAATGTCCAGCTTCGTGCCTCGCAGAGCATCCTGGATCTCAGCGCGCGAACCCGCTACCGGGCCGGCCAGGACACCGTGACGGCAGCCAAGCTCGATGCCCGGGTGGTAGGCGATGTTGCCGGGGCAAATGCCGGCGTGGCCTACCTCCAGGTGCTGAGTGCCGAGGAGACGGTGCGAGCCCGAACGGCGGACAGCACGGTGGCCGCGGATCTCTTGCAACAGGCCCGGAGACTGGTCGAGGCCGGAGTAAGTCCCGCGATCGATGCGACCCGCAGTGAGGTGAGTTTTGGTTCCGTACAAACCCAACTGTCGATCGCGCGGAACCAGGCCGACCGTTCCCGGCTGGATCTGGTTCGGGCGCTGAACCTGCCGTCCAACACTCGGCTGCAGCTGTCCGATTCACTTGGTCTGGCCCCTCTCGAGATACCGCGAGAACCGGACGAGGCCGCGCGCTACGCCCGCGAGCACCGGGCTGAGCTGCTGGCGGAGCATGCCCGCACCGAGGCAACCCGCCGAACCTTGCGGGCCATTGGATACGAGAATCTGCCGAGCCTCTCGGTGAACGGGTTTTACACTGAGAGCGGTCAGCAAACCCGGGTTCTGGCCGGGAGCTATTACCTGCAGCTGCTGCTGAGTGTTCCGATCCTGGACGGATTGCGCCGGCAGAATCGCTCCAAGGAGGAGCGGGCTCGCCTGGAGATCCAGGAGATCAGAGAGCAGAACCTGGCTGACCAGATTGAAACCGAGGCCCGCCAGGCAGTCCTGGACCTCGCGTCTGCGGAGCAGCAGGTGGCGATCGCGGGCGAGCGGGTCAAGCTGGCCAACCGTGAGTTGAGCGAGGCGCAGCAGCGGTTCGCCGCGGGTGTGGCCGGCAGCGTTGAAACTACCAACGCTCAAAGCTCCGTGATTGCGGCCCAGGACGCTCTGATCCAGGCTCGGGTGGG
This sequence comes from Gemmatimonadales bacterium, assembly GCA_035264345.1. GTDB lineage: Bacteria > Gemmatimonadota > Gemmatimonadetes > Gemmatimonadales > GWC2-71-9 > CAVVWJ01. The sequence goes on from DATFQK010000347.1 coordinate 10,163, forward strand.
CTACGGCACGGCCCGGGTTGCGGCCTATCGCGCCCTCGGCGTGATCGAACAACTCCATTGATCGCCTGAGAGGCGACCGAGACGGATAATGACAGACGGCACAGACGAGAACCCGGCAGAGATCGTGGAACCCAGGCCGAAGCGCCGGCGGATTCCAGTCATCGTTGTCGGGGTGCTGGCGCTGGCGCTCGCCGTTTGGGGACTGAACCGCTATCTGTATTCCCGGCACCACGTCTCGACCGACAATGCCCAGATCGACGGCCACATCACTCTGATCGCTCCCCGGATCGCCGCCTTCGTTACCCGGATTCTGGTTGACGACAACCAGCACGTGCAGGCCGGTGATACGCTGGTGGTGCTGGACGACCGGGACCTCAAGGTCAGGCTGCAGCAAGCCGAGGCGGATCTGCACGAAGCCGAGGCAGCAGTCAGTAGCCGAGGGCGGGCCGGGCAGACCCAGGCTCAGCTCCAGGCCACTCGGGCGGAAGCAGCTTCGGCCCAGGCATCGGTTAGCGCGGCCGAAGCCGACTACCATAAGGCCGCGGCCGATGTGGAGCGCTATCGCAAGCTGGCGGCTCAGAAGATCGTATCGGCCCAGCAGTTCGATGCCGCCGAGGCCGCTGCCGCCCAGGCTGCCGCCAAGCTGGAGGCGGCGCGCCGGCAGGCTGCTGCAGCGGGGAGCCAGGTTTCGGCGTCGGGCGCAGCCGTGCGCAGCGCCGATGCTCGCCTGGCGGCGGCTCAAGCTGCGGTGAGCAATGCCGGACTACAGCTCAGCTATGCCTACATCACCGCACCAGTGGCGGGGATAGTGGCCAAACGCAATGCCGAAATCGGAGCGCTGGTTCAGGTGGGGCAGACTCTGATGTCCATCGTCCCTGACGAGAACGTCTGGGTTACCGCCAACCTCAAAGAAACCCAGTTGACCCACGTGCGGGTGGGCGACCGGGCCGAGTTTACGGTTGACGCCTATCCCGGCCGCAGCTTTGAGGGGCGGGTGGAGAGTCTCAGTCCGGCGACCGGGGCTCGGTTTGCCTTGCTGCCTCCCGACAACGCGACCGGGAACTTTACCAAGGTGGTGCAACGGATCCCGGTTCGCATTGCCGTGGACCAGCCGGCAGGCAGCCCGGTGCCCTTGAGGCCAGGCATGTCGGTGGATGTGACGATAGAAACGGGGAGAAATAATTCATCCGCCGCCGCCACTGCGGCGACCAAGTAAAAGCAGCCACTGATGAACACAGATGGAATCGGATAATTCTGGCTAAATGCTACCCTCCGAACCAAAGAGCTGGTTGTGCTGAGCGGATTTGAAGGCGTTATCGAAACGAAGCCGCCTGAATTGAGGGCGACGACCAAAATTCAACAGTAGGCCCACCTCCAGCGCCGTTGCGCGCAGATAATTCAGTATTTGTGCTCCATGCATGGGCTCGAGCCTGGGCAGGGCCTTTACCTCAACCAGAACTTTGCCATTCACCAGAACATCAGCGCGAAACCGACCAATTACATGTCCGCGAAAAAAGACCTTGATGGGCAGTTCTCTGTAGACGGAGAGGCCTTCCGCACGAAGGACTAAGCTGAGAGCCTCTACGTATACCGCCTCCAAGAAACCCTGGCCCAACTCCTTGTAAACCTGGTAGAAACTCCCGATGACACTCCGGGTGATCTCGTAGTGTTTCAGATCATTTCCATCCGTGTTCATCCGTGGCTCCGCCCATTGGCGGAACCAACCTAGGCCTACTCACGCCCTCCGGAGTATCAGTTAGCTTAGAAACGTGACCTTCCAGCGCAAACTCCTGCTTGGATTTTCACTTATGGCGCTGCCGGCTCTCGCGGTCGGGGCCAGCGCCATTCGGAGCAATCTGCTGGAGCGGCGGGCCTTGCAGGCGCTGGGGGAAAGCATGGCTCGCACCCGGACGTATGCCGAGCTGGAAACCGCCATGTTCGATCAGAGTGAGGTCATCTGGAGGTACCTGAGCGGCCTGGATCCAACCGCACGCAACGAATTCCGGCTGACCGGGCAGGTGGTAGACTACTGGCAGCAACGCTGGGCGGCCGAGCTGCGGCCCGAAGAAATGGGTCTAGCCGAGGGCGTCCGTGGCATTCAGCAGCAGATTCAAACGGCGGCCGACAGCATCTTCCGGCTGTACGACTCAGGACGGCGGCAGGCCGCGTTCAACACCGCCCAGCAGGAGCTCAAGGGACGTCTGCTCCCCGCCCTCACTCAGCTGAACCGGGAGATCTACCGGCAGGCGCGCGAGTCCAGCGTGCGGGGAGCCTACGCCCGGGTGGAAGAGATTCTTGCCGGACAGAAGCGGATCCTGGTGTCGACCTTGATTCTGTCTCTGGCTGGCGGGCTGCTCGCCTCCTGGTTGATCGCTCGCAGCCTGGCGCGGCCATTACGAGAGCTCACCGGTGCCATGGCCACTGTCGGCGCCGGCCGGCTGGACCACCCGGTAACCGCCACGTCTCGCGACGAAGTTGGGGCCCTGGCGAATGCCTTCGGCGACATGACCGACAAGCTGCGCCAGTCGCGGAGCGACCTGCTCCGCCTCAATACCGAGCTTGAGACCAAGATTTCCCAACTCGAGCGGACCCAGGCCCAGCTGGTGCAGTCGGAGAAGCTGGCCTCGATCGGAGAGATGTCGGCGGCGGTGGCCCACGGGCTCCGTAATCCGCTGGCCAGTCTGCGAGCCGCCGCCCAGCTGGTCCGGCGCCACCCCGATGCGCCCTCGGCCACCGAACATCTCACCGCGATCATCGACGAGGTGGATCGCCTGGACCGCCGGATCAGCCATCTGCTGAGCTTCTCCCGCCCGGCTCCCTATCACCCACTCCAGGAGAATGTTCCCCGCCTGATCGAAGGCCTGCTGCCCGCCTTTGCCGAGTCGCTGCGCGAGCGTGGGGTCGAATTGGCGCTGGATCTCCCGCCTCTGCTGCCCCAGGTCCGGGTCGACCCGATGCAGCTGGAACAGGCGCTGCTGGAAGTTGTCTCCAACGCCCTCGATGCCATGCCCAACGGGGGGACCCTGCGAATCTCCGCCACGCCACCGGCGAATAACGGCAGCCAGCCGTCCGAGGTCACGATCGAAATTGCCGACACTGGACCGGGAATTCCGGACCAGGTCATGCCTTCGGTCTGCGAGCCTTTCTTCACCACCCGCCAGGACGGAACTGGATTGGGTCTCGCTATCGCCAAGCGTTACATCGAGCAAAACGGCGGACGGCTGGAGATCCTGAGCCGGCCGGGCGGGACTACGGTTCGGGTACGGCTCCCGGCGGCGGTCCGGGATGAGGCGATCGTATGACAGCCAGCGGCGGTACGGTGCTGATCGTAGACGACGAGCGGACGCTGGCCCGTGCGGTCAAGGCCTTTCTGGGTGAAGCCGGCTATGAGGCGGAGGTGGCGGGCGATGGGGAGCGCGCGCTGGCCCTGGTCCAGACTCTCAGGCCGGACGTGGTGTTCACCGACGTCCGCTTGCCCGGCATGAGCGGCATCGACCTGCTCCGCCGGATCCGGGAGTTCGATCCCGCCATTCCGGTCATCATCATGACGGCCTATGGCACCATAGAAGGAGCCGTGGAGGCGGTGAAGCTGGGCGCGTTCGACTACATGAAGAAGCCGGTCGATCTCGAGGAGCTGAAGCTCCTGGCCGACCGGGCCCGGGAGAACGCAATGCTCCGGCAGGAGCTGTCCTACTATCGCCGCCGGGCCGCGAACGAGGTTCCCCTCACCGGAATGTTGGGACAGTCGGCCTCCATGCTGGCGGTGATGGACCAAGTACGGCAGGTGGCCGAGCTCGATGAGACACCTCCGGTCCTGATCACCGGCGAGACTGGCACCGGCAAGGAAGTGGTGGCTCGGGCGATCCACCACACCAGCCCGCGTCATGCCCAGCGGTTCGTCGCCCTCAACTGCAGCGCCATTCCAGAAACGCTGCTCGAAGCGGAACTGTTTGGGCATGTTCGCGGAGCGTTCACCGGCGCCATCGGCAACCGTCAGGGCCGGCTCGAACAGGCGCACAAAGGCAGTCTGTTTCTCGACGAAGTCGGAACGATGAGTGC
>DATFQK010000348.1:0-2698 GCA_035264345.1 Gemmatimonadales bacterium
TCGTTCCTTGCCCTTGACCGCCAGCACATAGCCGGCCGTATAGATCCGGCGGCGCTCCCCATCCACCCGGGACAGCACTGCCGTGCCCCACTCCCGGGCATCCCGCCGAACCGGGGCGAAGATCCAGACGCCATCGACTTCGTCGGCTGGAATGACCTGAGCCACGGCCTGCGCCAGGCGGTCCCACCCCGTGCCGACCGAGGTCACGCCGCTAGCCGTCACGCTGTGTTTGCTCCCAGCGCTCAGTGTAAAACCTGAACACGTGCATGAAGTCCTGGGCATTGGTGACCACACCGTACGCCTGGTGAGTCCCGCGGTCACGCAGCTTGTTGACCACAAATTCGGTCTGATCGACGCAGATGGTCATCAGCGGAAGCGGAGCCCCATCACAGAGGTAAAACGCCGGCAGCATGTTCCCCACAGCAATGGCATGGAGCGCGGTGGCGATGAAGATGGCCCCCGTCGCCTTGACGGTGTGCTCCCGCATGGCGTCCTGCGCCGCGAGGTTGTCGGTATACACGCCAGGGAGGGGACCGTCGTCGCGGATGGAGCCGGCGAGCACGTAAGGAATCCGATTACTCACCAGCGCGTGCATGATCCCGCTCTGGATCAGCCCGGTCTCCACCGCTCGCTCGATGGACCCTGCCGCGCGGACCCGGTTGATGGCGCGCATATGCAGCCCATGACCGCCCTCAGTGGGCTGGCCAGTGTTGCTCATTCCCAACGTGGTCCCGAAGATCGCCGCCTCGATATCGTGCACGGCGACGGCGTTGCCGGCCAACACCGCCTGGACGTAGCCGTTCCGGATGAACCACTCGAAATCGGCCCGGGCCCGCGAGTGCACCAGCGCCGGTCCGGCCACCCAGACCAGATAACCGCCCCGCCGCTTTTCCTCCCCTATCCTCGCGGCCAGCTCCTCATAATTGACCGGGCGCTCTCGGCTGACTTCTGTTGCCATGAAGCGAAATTCGTTGACTCCGTGTCCGCCTCCCAGAAAACCCTGAGCGTGAACCACAATGCCTTCGGTGCCGTCCTCCGCCTCACCCATGGCAATCAGCTCGCCTCGCTCGAGCCGCCGCGGTTCGATTGTCTCCAGCCCCCAACTGCGTTTCACCACCACGCAATCCATTCGGGGTCGGGTAGGAGCGAGCCAGGTCCCACTGACCCGGATGTACGTCGGCAGGTTGGACGTCGAGAAAAAGCCTTCCGGCAAGACGCCGTCGGCCGGAAGCGGTGCGAACCGCGCCTCCGGTGCGCCGGCGAACGGCGGTTGACTAAAATCGGGCATTGTTCCGGGAGCAGGAGGCGCGTGCATACGCGGGTGAAGGTAGGGGGGCATACCAGGGTATTCAAGCGTGTCTGACCGAATGGAGGAGTGTAGCTTTCGGGGCAACGAGGAGACTGGTATGCGATGGAAACTGGGGTTGTTTGGGTTGGGTCTTCCGCTTCTGACAATAACGACTGTGGCTCGGGCGCAGGAACCCACCGCGCCCGACACGGTGTATCGTGATTCCCTGCCCGTCCGCGAGCTTCCCGAGATCACCGTAACCCGCGCGCCGGAGCCGCTGGACCGGGTGCCGTACGCGGTCGGAGTTCTGGACAAGAACGCGTTGCAACGAGGCCAGCAAACCCTAGGCGTCGACGAGGCGCTCAATAATCTACCGGGCGTGGTGGTGGCCAACCGGTACAACTACTCATTGGACCAGCGCATCTCGATCCGCGGGTTTGGCAGCCGGTCGAACTTTGGTGTACGGGGCCTCAAGATCCTGCTGGACGGGGTTCCTCAAACGCTGCCTGACGGGCAGAGCCAGCTGACGAATGTCGACTTTGCCAACATCGGCCGGGCCGAGGTATTGCGCGGCGCCAGCTCCTCGCTCTATGGCAATGCCTCCGGCGGAGTCATCTCTTTCCAGACGGAGGCCGCGGCGGCCGGCCCGTTTGCCCAGCGAGTGAGGGTGCAAGGCGGGAGCGGGAAGGGCGAGCAGGACAACTTCTACAAGTGGCAGAGTTGGACCTCGGGCCGCAGCGGAAGCATCAGCGGTACGCTCTCACTCTCCCAATTCAAGGCCGACGGCTTCCGCCAGCATAGCGCCGCCGAGTTCCGCCAGCTGAACGGAGGGGCGGACTATACCATCGGCGGTTCTACTCTGGCCACCCTCCGCGTGAGCCTGGCCGACAACCCGGAGGCGGAGAATCCGGGAGCCCTTACCGCCTCGGAATACGCGGCCAATCCTGACTCCGCGTCGGCCAGCAATATCCGTCGGGGCGCCGATAAGGACGCCCAGCAGTACCAGCTCGCTCTAGGACTCCGGCATTTCGATGCCGGGGGCAACGAGTACCAGGCAACAGTCTTTGGCGTCCTGCGCGATCTGGCCAACCCGCTCGCCGCTCCGCCTTTCAACGGCGCGCCTCCCACGGCCGGTACCTACGTCGCCATCGACCGGGCCGTCGGCGGAGCCCGAGGCAGCCTCAGCCACCGGCTCGGCCAGGGCGAACGTGCCCCACGCCTCACCGCGGGAGCCGACCTGCAGAAGATGCGAGACGACCGGCAGAATTTCGTCTCGGACTCGGGGCAACAGACAGCTACCGTCTTGCTGGACCAGCGAGAGCAGGTCACCGAGCTGGGGCCGTTCGCCCAGGTCCAGTGGAACCCGCAACAGGAGCTGCTGCTGAGCACCGGAGTCCGGTACGATTGGGT
>DATFQK010000349.1:0-5632 GCA_035264345.1 Gemmatimonadales bacterium
AGCCGGCGGCGGGACCAGCTCGCCACGGGACGGCCATCCACCAGCGCCAACCCTTCTTCCAGCGGGACCAGTCCCAGCAGCGCGCGAAGCAGCGTTGTCTTGCCGCTGCCGTTCGGTCCCACCACCGCGACCAGCTCCCCGGCATTCACCGCACAACTCACCCGCGTAAGTGCGAGGGGTCGGTCGCGCCGGTATCTCACGGAAACGTTGCGCGCCTCAATGATCACGCGAGCGTCCTCCGGAGCAGCAGCGCGAACAGCGGAACCCCGACCAGCGCCGTTACCACGCCCACTGGCAGCTCCAGCGGTCGGACCGCGGTGCGGGATACCACGTCGGCCAGGACCAGGAAGCAGCCGCCGGCCACGAACACGAGCGGCAGCAAACTGCGATGAAGCGGCCGGAAGCTGGTGCGGACGGCATGGGGCACCACCAGGCCGACAAAACCCACGATGCCGCAGGTGGCGACGCTGGCGGCGGTCAGCAGTGCGGTAGACAGGTACACCACGCGGCGGACCCGATCGACTTCGGCCCCGAGATGATGGGCGGCATCATCGCCCAGCGCGATCAGATCCAGCGACCGGGCGTGGTAGAACAGAATCACCACCGGGATCGCGGCATACGCCGAGAAGACCGCCAGAGCCTGCCAGGATGCCGCGCCGAATCCACCCAGCAGCCAGAGGAAAGCGTTGCGGACGCCGGGAGCATCCGAGAGCACCATGATGGCGCTCATCAGCGCCCCGGCAAACGCGCCCACGACCACGCCCGACAGAAGCAGCACGTGGGGATCCAGCCGCCGGCCGGAAACGAGGCTGAGTCGATAGACCAGCGCCACCGCCGCCAGGGCGCCGAGGAACGCGGCCAGCGGAACAGCCCAGGGCCCTGCGGCCCGCGAAGCGATCGCGATGACGGCACCGAGTCCGGCGCCGCTCGAGAGCCCCAGGAGATATGGCTCGGCCAGAGGGTTTCGGATCATGGCCTGGAGAGCGGCGCCACAGATGCCGAGGCTGCCGCCGACCAGAAACGCGAGCACGACTCTCGGCGCTCGCACATCTCGCACGATGGCAGCCCCAGCCCCGGTGCCCTGGAAGAGCCCGTTCCAGACGTCGCTCAGCGGAAGCGGCACCGATCCAGCCGCCAGGCCGATGAGGAGACAGCCCAGCACCACCAGGCTCAGGGCGAGCAGTCGCGTCGTCACCGGGTAAGACCTCTCATCCGCTCTGCCAATTCGCGGATCGCCGACGGAGCGCGGGGACTTGGGCGGTTGAACTCCGAGCCGCTCACCCGGAGAAACCGGCGCCGCCTCACCGCGGGCACCACCTGCCATTCGGGCCTGGTGGCGAATGCCGCAGGCCCTTCAGTGGTGGCGAGGATAAGGTCGGGATTGCGGGCGGCAACCGCCTCGATGCTGACCACACCCGATGACGTCGTCACGTCGGCAAACAGGTTCTCGCCCCCTGCCCGCTCGATCAGCTCACTCAGAAAGCTCCCCCGGCCGATGGTCATCGGCGGCTGCTCCCACACTAGCAGCAGCACCTTGGGTCGCCGGGGTCCCCGCGGAATGGTGGCCTGGGCCAGTGCGCTATCGAAAATCGCGATCACCGAATCGGCGCCGCGGGAATGTCCGGTGAGCAGCCCGAGCATACGGGAGACCCGTGGGACATCGCTTAGCGCGTCGGTGTTGATGCGGAGGTGAGGAATGCCGAGCTCCTGCATTCGCCCGGCCACGGCGGCGTTCTGGCCCGAGTTGTAGAGCACGACCAGATCGGGCCGCTGCGCCAGCACCGCCTCGATGCTGGGCTTGATCCCGTCGCCCAGGTTCGCCACCGCCTGGGCGGCAGGCGGGTAGTCGCAGTACTGGGTTCGCCCGACCACGCTGGAGCCTGCGCCGATGGCAAAGAGGAGCTCGGTGGCAGCGGGAATGAGTGAAACGACGCGGCGGGCGGGAGCCTGAAGCCGGACGGTGTCGCCAGCGTCGTCTATGGCGCGGAGTTGTCCCTCAGGCGCAGCGGCCCGCTCGCAGCCGACCATTCCCAGCCCAAGAATGACGGCTGAGATGAGATTGGACCGGTTCCGCAGTCGCAGGCGAAGACTCAAAATAGGACCGCCCATCCTGAGTCGAGGGATGGGCGGTGATCGATGGGAGGAGGCCATCGTGCACGCCACCAACCCTCCCCCGAGGGTTTCATACGGTGGCACGAACGGAGAGGTCTCCTGGCTTCGGGACTCCACTCGCCTTCCCGGTTTTCCCAGTGGCGATTGAGTGGAGTGCTGGCCGCGAGGGCCCAGCTTCCCGTTACAGTGGCGGGGCCGCGCCGGTTTTGCACCGGCTTCCGAGTAGCCCCGTTCGTGTTCGTTTGTACTGCAGCGCTAGTCTACCGGCTCAGACTCCTGGCCGCAAGAGAGGCCGGGAGCGTATGGCGTACCAGCCCCCGCCCAGGAGAGCAATGGCCAGTCCGCCCACCAGTGCGGCGAGCAACCAGGGTGGCCCACTCTGTCTTCCCGGCAACACAAGCCGGAGGTTGCCAGCTGACTTGACGGTACCGGTCCAGCGGCGAAAGGAGCGATTCTGGATCAGCTGGCTGTCAGCGGGAGCAATCCCGGGAGCGACCACTTTCACCGCGGGCTCTTCGACCAGGACATTAAGTGGCAGCCCGGCACGGTCCAGCGGAAGCTCTACGATCGACCGATCCGATGGCACCTGATACTCGAGGGTGAGCTGTTTCTCGCCCGGAGCCAACGCGGCGGCAATGATGAGCGAGTCTCCGGACCGGCGCAGGGCTTCAGAGGACACGTCACTCTCCCGGACCTGCAGACCGGTTGTACCTCGAGGGAGCGGCACACTCCAGCTCCCCCTCGTCGTGTCGGGCGCCACTCTGGTCAGGCGCCCGCCGTTCCGCACGATGATCAGATCGAGCAGGCTCCGCGAGCCGTCTTCCCCGGGCCGGGTCAGAACCAGATGCCGAGCCTCCAACTCGACCGGCGCCCGGCTGGAGGTGTCGTAGACCGTCACGGCAAGCGGCGCCCGCGGTGCTCGCGGATTAGTGGGAAGCGGAGCCGAGAAGTATTCGATGCCCGCATAGTGTGCGCTGGCGAGATAGAAGGCCGAAGTGTCCGGGGCATAGTTGAAGCTGAAGCGGCCCTGGCGATCGGAACGAGTGGAGTCCATTGGCCCTTGCCGGCTCTGACCCACACGATGGAGTACGACCCGGATTCCAGGTACAGCGCTGGAATCGGCGTTCAGGACCCGGCCGGTGACGTGGAGGACTTGAGCGGAGAGAGCGGGCGCGAGAAAGACGGAGAAGACGAGAAGTATCTTCTCCGCTCGACTACGGATTGAACTTCCCGAAATCCTGGGGATCCATCTTCTCGAGATAGTCCTTGAGCTTGTCAGCCTCGAGTGAGGGATTGGGCGAGGGCTCGTCGGTTTCAACTCCGCTTTGGTCGAGGAGCTGATCGCTGGTGAAGATGGGTGCCCGCATGCGGAGCGCCAGCGCAATGCTGTCGGACGGCCGGGCATCCACCTGGAACACGTGATCGTCCCGCCGGATCAGGAGCTCGGCGAAGTAGGTGTTTTCCTTCACCGAGCTGATGATCACCCGGCGAAGGTCGCCTCCCAGGCCAACCAGAATCTGCTTCAGGAGATCGTGGGTGAGCGGGCGCTGCGCCTTCATTCCCTGCAGCTCCATGGCGATGGCGCTGGCCTCCGCCGGCCCGATCCAGATGGGCAGAACTCGTGACCCATCTTTCTCTCGCAGAATGACCACGGGAGTGTTCGTGGTCCGGTCGAGACCGAGATGCGCCACCGTGACTTCGATCATCGATTTACGCGCTCAGGTGCCCGCGTCCCAGCTGGCGAGGTACTCCTGCTGCTCCCGCGTCAGGCTATCGATACTGATGCCCATGCTTTGCAGCTTGAGCCTGGCGATTTCCTGGTCGACCGCGGGCGGCAGCCGGTGCACCGACTTGCTCATCTTGGAGGCCTCCTTGCACAGCACCTCCGCCGCGAGCGCCTGGTTGGCAAACGACATGTCCATCACGCTGGCGGGATGCCCTTCAGCAGCCGCCAGGTTGATCAGCCGGCCTTCGCCCAGAACCATGATGCGTTTGCCCTTCACCACAAACTCCTCGACCATCTCCCTGACGTAACGGCGGCCGCTCGCGATGCGGGCCAGACCCTCCAGGTCGAGCTCCACATTGAAGTGGCCCGAATTACAGACGATGGCGCCGTCCTTCATGGCGGAAAAGTGCTCGGGACGCACCACGTTGAGGTTGCCGGTAAGGGTGATGAAGAGATCTCCCAGTGTCGCGGCCTCGGCCATCGGCTTGACCTCGAACCCATCCATCCGCGCTTCCAGGGCCGGGAGCGGATCCACCTCGGTTACGATCACGTGCGCGCCCGCGCCCCGCGCCCGGCTGGCAACGCCACGGCCGCACCAGCCGTAACCCGCAACGACGACGGTGCTGCCGGCCAGCAGCAGGTTGGTGGCCCGCACCACTCCGTCCAGAGTGGACTGCCCGGTGCCATAGCGGTTATCGAACATGTGCTTGGTGTTCGAATCGTTCACCGCGATGATGGGGAACTGGAGCACCCCTTCCTTGGACATGGCCTTGAGCCGGATGACTCCGGTGGTGGTTTCCTCGGTCGACCCGCGTACCGCACCCACCAGCGCCTTCCGCTCCGCCGGCGAGAGCCCCTCGACCCAGCCCCGGATGGGCGGGGCAAGATCGTCCAGCCGATTCAGGGCAATCATGTGCAGCGCGCCCACCAGGTCGGCGCCGTCGTCCTGGGTCATGTTGGGCCCGAACGCTAGCGCCTGCGCGATGTGGGTGTAATAGGTCTCGTGGTCCTCGCCCTTGATGGCGTAGACGTGGACTCCATGGTCGCGGACCAGGTGGGCGGCGACATCGTCCTGGGTGGAGAGCGGGTTCGACGCGCACAGCGCAATCTCGGCGCCGGCCGCCCGCAGGGTCTGCATCAGGTTTGCGGTCTCGGTGGTCACGTGCAGGCAGGCCGAGAGCCGAATGCCCTTGAGCGGCTGTTCCTGGGCGAACCGGGCCCGGATCTGGCGGAGCACCGGCATGGACCGCTCGGCCCACTCGGTCCGGCGCTTTCCCTCGTCGGCCAGCTTCAGGTCCTTGATGTCGTACTTCGCCAAGGTGGTCGGAACGTTCTGGACGGTCATGTGCTCCTCAGTCGGCGGCAGACAGCAGATCCTTCACGCGGTCCGGCTGCTCCCAGGTAAAGAAATCAACCTTCTTCCCATTGTATTGCCCGCTCTTCGGCTTGCGGCCGAAATGCCCATAGCTTGCCGTAGGCCGATAGATCGGCCGCTTCAGCTTCAGCGCCTCGATGATCCCTTTGGGGGTGAGATCGAACACGTCCTGGACCATCTTCTCCAAAGCATTATCCGGCAACGCTCCCGTGCCGAACGTCTGCACCAGGATGGAGACGGGCTGGGCGACGCCGATGGCATAGGCAACCTGCACCTCGCAGCGGCGGGCCAGCTTGGCCTCGATGATGTTCTTGGCAACCCAGCGGGCGGCGTATGCAGCCGAGCGGTCGACCTTCGAGGGATCTTTCCCGCTAAAGGCACCGCCACCGTGACGGGCCATTCCACCATAGGTATCGACG
>DATFQK010000350.1:0-3668 GCA_035264345.1 Gemmatimonadales bacterium
GCGCTCCGCTCGATTCGAGCTCTGCTCCAACCCGCTCGGCTGGAGCTCCGTATCGTCTCCTCTGAATCAGCCGGACAGGTCTGCCACTCTGCTTCAGGATCTTGCCTCCCATCAGCTCGACCTGGTGCCCTGGTTGGTGGGGGAAAATCCCAGCCGGCTGCGAGCACGATGGATGCAGCGGGATGCCCAAGGGACCCGGATTCAGATTGACCTCCAGTTCGAGGGCAACCTCGTGGTTTCCTGCCTGGCCGGTCATGTATCAGGGTACGTCGAGCGCCTGGCGATCGATGTGGCCGGCCGGGAATTGGTCGCCGGCCCGGGAGGCATAATGCGGAGGGGTGTTTTGCCCCAGGCCCTGGCCTACCGAATACTCGAGGGGAGAAGTCAGTCGCGGGCGGTGGCCCACAAATTGATGGGCCAGCCTGGCGACACGCTGAGCACGTTCCGACGGCAACTGCTGGCCTGGGCGCAGGCCATCGATTCTCCGGCAGCCCCCGACACCTCGCCGGCTGCGGATGGACTTGCCGGTGCTCGCTCCGTCGCCCTGGTGAATGCCTCCAGCCGCAGTCTGGCTGGGGACGGCGCCTGGGTGGACACCCCCGACCCTTACCACTGACAACTCGGCGATATGACATCACGCCGGCCGGTTCTGTTGATTGGATTGGATGCAGCGGACCAGGAGCTGGTGGACCGGCTCTGCGCCGCGGGCGAGCTGCCGACCATCTCCCGGCTCAGAACTCGCGGGGCTTACGGCTCGCTCGAGGGCTGCGCTTCCCGCTTTGCCGGCGGGGTATGGCCTACCTTCTACACCGGCCGTGACGTCGCCTGGCACGGGCTCTACCATAATAAGATCTGGCGGCAGGAGCGGATGCAGGTCGAGCTGGCCGACGAGACCTGGTTCCGCGAGCGGCCCTTCTGGGAGCTCCTGGAGGGCAGCCAACTCAGGATCGCGGTTCTCGATGTGCCGATGACGGTGGCCTCACCCAAGCCGATCAACGGAGTCCACCTGGCCGGTTGGGGGACCCACGACGTGATCGCCCGCGGAGCCTGGCCCGCCGAGCTCTGGAGCGATTTGGAGAAGAAGTTCGGTTCCCCATCCATGCCGGCGGAGCTGTTCGGCGCCCAAACTGCCGGCAGCCTGAGGCGGCTCATCTCTCAGCTGATTCAGGCCACCGAACAGATGGCCGCAATCGGCGCGAGCATGCTGGCCCAGGAGCGCTGGGATCTCTTCCTTATGGTATTCGGCGGGACCCATCGGGGGGGCCATTATCTCTGGAACCTCTCCCAGATAGACCGGACCCGTTTGTCGGAGCAGGACAGGAAGTACCTGGAGCGCGGGCTGACCGAGGTGTATCGCGCTGCTGACCGAGCGCTCGATCAAGTGCTAAGCCAGGCCCCAACCGATGCCATCACGATGGTGTTCGCGGTGCACGGGATGGGGCCCAATACCACCTGGGCCGACCGGGTGCCGGACCTCTTGCAGCGGATGCAGAGCGGCGGCTCCGGTCCACCACCTAAGCGGGGCGCTCTCTACCGCATCAAGCAGATGCTGCCCTGGCCGCTCATTCGAGTGGTCACCAGCCGATTGCCCCAGAGCCTGCAGAGCAGATTGGTGAAACTCTGGTCCAAGCGGATGTTCGACTGGACCACCACCCGCGCCTTTCCGGTTCCGATGGATCACGCCGGATACATCCGGATAAATGTTCGGGGCCGGGAGCCGCAGGGCATCGTCTCGCCCGGTCAGGAGTACGATGCAATCTGCGCGGAGCTGGCAGCAGGATTCATGAGCTTTCACGACCTCAAGACCGGTTCGCCGATAGTCCGGTGCGTGTATCGCCAGCACGAGCTTGCTCCAGCCGAAGCGCCCGCCCGCGACCGCCTTCCGGACCTGGTGATTGAATGGAACGGCGTTTCGCCGATCGACTCGCCGGGGATCACCTCCAACCGCTATGGCGAGCTCCGCTGGGCCCCAGCGGGACGAATCCCTTCAGGACGGGCGGGAAACCACCGGGCTCACGGCTGGTTCGTGGCTGCAGGGGACGGAGTAAAACAGGGGCAGGTAGACGGCCACAACATCCTGGACCTGGTGCCAACCGTGTGCGCATGGCTCGGTGCGGATCTCGGTGACCGGCTGCAAGGCCGGCCCATGCGCCTGTCAGGGCAGTGACCAGCACCCGCCAGGCCCCCGGCTCCCGTGCGATCAGCCTCTGTCTGATCAACTACAATGGGGCCTGCCACCTCAATCACTCACTCGGCGCCGTGCGCCGTTCCAATCTTCGGTTTGCTCAGGTGATGCTGGTCGACAATGGATCTACCGACGAGAGCCGGGCTCTGGTAGAGCATTGCTATCCGGAGGTCCAGGTGCTGAGACTGGACCAGAATGACGGCCCGGCAGCGGCCCGCAATGCCGGTTTTCGATCGGCCCGGCACGATCTGATTCTGTTCGTGGACAATGATGTCGCCATTGGACCCGATTGTGCGTTCCAGCTGCAAGCGGCACTCGGCAACCGTGCCGGCGTCGCTGCCGCCATGCCGAGAGTGCTCCACGCCGACCGGCGAGACATCATCCAGTATGAGGGAGCGGATTGCCATTTCCTCGGTCACATGGTTCCGCGGTGCTGCGAGCTGCCGCAGGACAGTGCTCCCATGGAGATAGTGGAAGTGAGCTCCATGATCACCGCCTGCTTCCTGCTCGACCGCGCCGTGTGGGGCGGAGATCTACCGTTTGACCCGAGCTTCGTGTTCAACTACGAGGATCACGACCTGGGCGTCCGCAGCCGAATGCGCGGGCACCGGTTGCTGGCGGTCCCTTCGGCCATTTGCCTGCACGGAACAGGAACACCCGGGCTGTCGCACCGCCCGGGCGCTCAGCATTCGGAGCTCCGGGTGTACTGCTTGATGCGCAACCGGTGGCGAATCATTCTGCACTGTTTCAGTGCACGCACGTTGCTTCTGCTGGCGCCGGCGCTCCTGCTGTTCGAGCTCTTTCAGCTGGTCGGCTGTCTCCGACGGGGTTGGCTAGGTATCTGGCTTCGGGCGGCCGGCTGGATGATGTCCCATCCCGGAATGACGCTGCGGCGCCGGCGGCAGATTCAGCAGGCGCGCCGCACCGCTGACCGGGCCATCCTCCAGGGGGGAGACGTTCCGTTCTCTCGGGGTTTGGCTCAGGGTTGGGTGGAGCGGGCTGCATGCGGGGGCCTCAATCGCCTCAGCCGGGGATACTGGCGCGTGATTCAGGGGTGGCTCTAAGCTTCCCCTTCCCCACTGATCTCGTAGACCTCTTTTCGGGTGGGCCGGAAGCCTCTTCTCAGGTAATTGGGAAGTGCGGCGGGGTGATCGAGGGTGCAGGTGTGAAGCCATACCCGCGTGGCACCGAGCTGCCACGCCGCATGCGCCGCCTGGGTCAGCAGAAACTTTCCCCAGCCCCGGCCGATGAATTCGGGAAGTAACCCGAAATACGCGATCTCGGCCGAACGATCTTCGTGCTCCCGCAGCTCGAAGTACCCTGCCGGCGCTCCCTCCCACGACATTACCCAGAGTGACACGCCCGGCGTCGCCAGGTGCGCCCGGATCCTTTCATCGCTCCATCGCAGGCGGTCGGTCCAGTGGTAGGCTTCGCCGACCTGCCGGTAGAGGAAACGAAAAAATTCAACGCTGCAGTGCTCGAT
>DATFQK010000351.1:0-7241 GCA_035264345.1 Gemmatimonadales bacterium
AGGGTATCGCTGCATAAACGTGCGAATGCGTGGCGGAGCATCTTCGGGGTTGAGCAGATCGAGAAACAGGGCCGCTACATCGGTATCCGCCAGCACGGCTCGGGCGGAAATTTCCTCACCCGAAGTCAGCCGAACGGCAACGGCCTGCGCGCCTCGCACCACGATTCTGGATACCCGGCAGCCTAGACGCACCTGACCATTGAAACCGGTAAGACAGGAAATCAGCGCGTCAGTGATCGAGCGAGCTCCACCCTCCGGCACCGCGTACCCGCCGGTGGTTGCCGTCATTCCCAGCATGAAGCCCAGAGCGGCCCCAAAACGGTCGTCCGGACCGACATCCACATGGAGGGCCAGGCTGGGGAGCACCCGCCGGGCCGCCGGACTGGTGAACCAGCGGGCGGAGAGATCACGGCCCCGAGAAAGGAAAACCGGCGCAAGACGCGCCAGGTTCTGGGGACCCAGACGGCCCACCGCCGGCAGTGCCGGAAAGGTCCGCAGCAGCAGCTGTATGAGCTCGGGCTCGATCGCCTGATACCAGCGGACTATGCCGGCCCAGCGCTCCCCATCGGGCTTGTTGCCGAAGTGCTCGGCGGCAACACCATTGCAGCGGCTGATGCAGGCGTAGGTGCCATCCGGAGCGGGATGACAGCTCTCGAAATCAGCGTGGCGCCAGCGCAGGTTGAAGCGTTCGAGCTGAAGGCTGCGGAAGGCAGGACTGAGCGTCCCCCATGGAAAGAAGGCCGCTCCTACATCATGGACATAACCGGGAAGAGTTGCCTCTTCCGAACCTACAGCACCCCCGGCGCGGGAGGGATGAGCCTCGAGCACCAAGACCCTAAGCCCAGCGCGGGCGAGCACGCAGGCGGCGACGAGCCCATTCGGTCCCGACCCGATAATCACCGCATCCAGGTCGCCCGCGCGGTTACTCACTCGGCTTTATGCCATGGAGGTTACATGTACCCATCCCGCCGCAGGGTTTCCAGACCGCCGCCACCTTCCTTGTCCTGCGCCCGTCCAGAGCGTTCGGCAATATTGGCGAACTTCCCGGTCTGGAGCTCCAGGATGATGTCGTCCACGTTGCGAGCATCGGACTCCACCGAGTTGGTGCAGGTGTAGCAGCCCAGGGAACGGAAGCGCTTGCCGTCGCCCTGATTGTAGTAGAGCGAGACCGTCGGGATCTGCTCCCGGCGGATGTATTCCCAGATGTTGAGCTCGGTCCAGTCGAGCAGTGGGTGAATGCGCAGGTGGGTACCCGGCGCGAAATCCGTCTTGTACTGGTTCCAGAACTCCGGAGGCTGGTCTCCGACATCCCACTGCGACTGTGCCGTGCGAGGCGAGAAGTACCGCTCCTTGGAGCGGCTGCCCTCCTCGTCGGCCCGGGCGCCCACGATGACCCCGGTGAACGGCTCGGTGTTGCGGTCGAGCTCATACACCTTCTTGGCGTGGTTCAGACGATATCTGGGCCACTCGCCGCTGAGCGTGTGCTTCAGCGCGTCGGTCTTCAGAGCCTTGCAGCAGGCGATCCGGTCGACCGCTCCATGGGGGAAGGTGCGCTTCTCCTCCAGCGCCTGGCGATTCTGCCCATAGATCATGGTCAGGTTCCACTCCAACGCCAGCCGGTCGCGATACTCGATCATCTCGGGAATCTTGAACGAGGTGTCGATGTGGATCAGCGGAATCGGTACGTGGCCGAAGAACGCCTTGCGCGCGAGCCAGAGGAGGACCGTGCTGTCCTTCCCAATGGACCAGAGCATGCCGAGGTTCTTGAAGTTGGCATACGCCTCCCGGAGAATGTGCACGCTCCGATTTTCCAGCTGGTCCAGGTGATCCATGCTGCCAACATCCGGAGCTGCTTCCGTCAGAGTTGCTTCCATGAGCGTTGGTCCTCGAAAAGTGCCAGTACCTGTTTGACTGCCTGTTCCACACTGAGGGCGCGGGTGTCCAAGCTCAGCTCGGGATGGTCGGGAACCTCATAGGGATCGTCGATCCCGGTGAAATTCCGGATCTCGCCCCGCCTGGCCCGGGCATACAGCCCCTTCACATCGCGACGCTCACACTCCTCCAGCGGAGTTGCTACGTAGATCTCGGCGAACTTGGGACACAGGGCCCGGATGAACTCCCGAGACTCGCGATAGGGCGATACGAACGAGGCGACAACCGTCACCCCATGCGCCGCCAGCCGGCTCGCCATATACCCGGTCCGACGCAGGTGCTCCTCCCGCTGCTCCCGGGTAAACCCGGTCTGGGGAAACACCTCGCGGAGAGCGTCGCCGTCGAGGTACTCGACATCCACGCCTCGGCGCAGCAGCTCCTGGTGCACGCGGGTGGCGATGGTGCTCTTGCCCGACCCCGACAGACCGGTGAACCATAACACGGGCGCCGTCGGCCGAGTTCCGTCAGCCGGCTCGATGGTCTGGGCGGAACCAGCGGGCATTCGTACGTCGTACGGGCTAGACATAGTGCCTGTGGCGTGTCGGTTTCATAGCCCGATCACGAAGCTGGTGTTCCGAAGATCCGGCTTGTTGTAGGTCAGCGGCGACTGCCGCTCCCCTTCAGAACCCGATTGCCGATAGACGCAGTCGCCGGCGGCCACGTCCCATTCCATGGTGGGTCCCAGACGGGGGTAGACATCGGCCCGGCCTTCGGCAACCCAGCAGAACTTGAGGGAGCTGCCGGCCTTCACTCGTCGCGCCACCGGAATGGTTTTCAGGTACTGCTCCAGCTCATCGGAGGGGTGCGAGAGACTCTCCACCACGGTCAAGGGGGTGCCGGGGGCCGGGGGCCTGGAGTAGATGCGCTCCGGCGCGCCGCCTCGCTCCTCTTTCCACGCGCCCTGTCCCTTTACCGCCCAGTACAGAAGGTCGAGCGCCGGGGCCAGTACAACACCCAGCACCGGCTCGCCGTTCTGGATCAACGCCACGTTGACCGTGAACTCGGCTCTCCGCTTGATGAATTCCTTGGTACCGTCCAGCGGATCGACCAACCAGAAGCTGCGCCAGCTTTGCCTGTGGTCGAACGAGGCGGCCTCCGCCTCTTCAGAGACCACCGGGGTTCCCGGATCCAGTCGCTCCAGTCCGTGAACCAGAATCTCGTGCGCCACCTCGTCGGCCAGGGTGACGGGACTGCGGTCGTCCTTTTCCCTAACCCCGGCGGCTACGCCGGTGTCGTAGTAGGCCATCGTGGCTCGACCGGCCTCGCGGACGAGGCTGGTCACGGCCGACCGCAGCTCGGGCGTTACCATGGCCGGAAGATGATCCCCTTGTCCTGCAGGTGCGCCTTCAGGCTGTCCACCGCCTCCGGCACCGCTCCGCCGGGCAGGTGAAGGTCGCAGGGCAGATCGGTGGTGATGATGTCGCCGGCCCAGACGGTCTCGATCAGATCGGGCTGAACCGCAGTCTTGATGACTTCGAGGTCTTCCTGCGTCAGCTCGGCGGCGGCCACGATGAGGATGATGCCGGCATCCAGCATCAGGTTCGCGACCTCCCCCAGACGACGCATGTGCTCCAGTCGGTTCTCCTGCTTGCGACTGATGTCGGCGTCCACGCCGTAGAGCACGTTCCCGATGCCCAGGAAGTAGACCACCTTGCCATCTTCGAACAGCTTTCCTTCCAACCCCTTGGCCACGCTCTTTCGCTCGGCCTCGTCTTCTCCGGTTACCAGAATCAGCGCGGCCTTTTGATTGTACTTCTCGGCCCTCCGCTCCGGCTGGATAAAGCTCGGCTCCCACTTGTAATTCCGGAGGAGGACGCGATCGCGTACCGCGGACTGCCGGTCGGGCAGGGCCTCGCGCACGATGCCGCCACCGCGGATCTCGAAATCGTCTACCAGGACGAACCTGCTGGTGGCGGCGACATCTTCGGCCAGGTCGCAGGCGATAGCCCGGTCCAGCTTGAGCACGCACTCGGCGACATCGTGCCGCTGAATGGCATTTTTCTGCGAGGCATCGAGAGTCGAGGCGTCCATGACCCGCAGGATCTCCTCCACCCGGCAGACCACGCGGGCCGTGCCCAGCTTGAGCAGATATTCTTTGCGCTTGATCATCGGCTCCTTGCCCAGCCAGAAGAGGCTCACCCGAAGCCGGGTAGACATCTGAGGGCGAGGCTGAGATTCCAGCGTCGCCATCTCTCCCCGGGTGATGTAGATCTGCTCCTGGAGGGTGAACCCGACGGCCATACCGGCGGCGGCCCGGGTTTGAGGAGGGCGATTGAATGCTTCGATGCTTTTGACCCGGCTCTTCTTTCCCGAAGGGTAGAAGATGACCGAATCGCCTACGTTGAGCGTACCGGAGTCGATGGTTCCTGCCACGATTCGCCGGTCATCGCCCTGCTTGGTGAACTTATAGACATCCTGCACCGGCATCCGGAACGCCCGCTCGACGGGAGCCGGCGCGCTGCGGAATGCGTCGAGCGCTTCCAGCACCGTGGGTCCCTGATGCCAGGACAGGTGCTCGGACCGCTCCGCGATGTTGTCGCCACCCCGCGCCGACACCGGAATGAAGCAGGCGGGCTGGATGCCGACCTGGTTGAGGAACGAGCCGTAATCCTTGACGATCGCCTGGAACACACCGGGATCCCAATCAACCAGGTCCATTTTGTTCACCACCACGGCCAGCTGGCGGATGCCCAGCAAAGACATCATGTAGCCGTGCCGGCGGGAGTTCTCCTGTACGCCTTCGGCCGCATCGATGACCAGCAAGGCCGCCTCGGCCCGGGCGGCGCCCGTGATCATGTTCTTGAGGAACTCGATGTGCCCGGGGGCATCGAGAATCAGATATTCCCGCTGCCGGCTCTTGAAGAACACCCGGGCCGCGTCAATCGTGATCCCCTGCGCCTGCTCGTCCTTCAAGGCATCGAGCAGGAAGGCATATTCGAACGGCTTGGAGTTCAGCTCACACTGCGCGCGAACTTGCTCGAGCTTCCCTTCGGGAAGTGAGTGGGTGTCCGCCAGCAGGCGACCGATGACGGTGCTTTTGCCGTGATCGACGTGACCGACGATCACGATGTTCATCCGCTGGTGCCCGTCAGGCCTGGTTACCGCTGCGGTAGACGGCTCGAGTTGATACAGAGTGCCCGTCAGACGAACCTCCCCGGGTTGTTCAGTTCCGTCGCGCGGCCATGGCCGCGCGCCAAGTAAGCCAAATCACAAACTCCCGCGCTCTTTTATGCGAAAGCGGCGGGCAGGCCGCCGCTTTCAGAAACTGCAGCGAGAGTGACGGGTTACTGCTCCTCTACCGCGTAATCATAGGGGTAGTAGTAATCTCCGTACTGCGAGACCTCGCCACCCGGATCATTGAGTACCGTGCCCACTACGCGGGCGCCCACGTTCACCAGCTGCTGGTGAGCCCGCTTGGCCGCGATCCGGTCGGTCTGGCCGGCACGCACCACGAGCAGCACCCCATCGGCGAGAGCCGCCAGTATTCCAGCATCGGCCGTGGCCAGCACCGGCGGAGTATCCAGGATGACCAAGTCGAAGCTCTTCGCCAGTTCCTGGAGCAGCACCCGCATCCGCACCCCACTCAACAGCCCCGAGGGGTTAGTGGGCAAGGCGCCGCAGGTGAGCAGCGAGAGTCCTCTCACCGTCGTAGGCCGGATGACATCGGTAATAGGCCGACCGGAGTCCGTTTGCCCATCCCGCGGATTAAAGGTGAGCGAATGGCCGGCATCGTTCCCATTGTATGAGGGAGTGAGGAGCTCCATCAGGCCGGGAGAGCGGGGCACCTGGAAGAGCCCATGCAAACGAGGCCGCCGGACGTCGCAGTCGATCAGGAGCACCCTCAAGCCGTCGTAGGCGAAAGTCACGGACAGATTGGCTGAGGTGAGGGTTTTCCCTTCACCCGGGGCTGCGCTGGTAATGACCAGCGTCTTCATGTTGTCGCCCTGCTCGCACCAGACCAGGCTGGTGCGCAGCATCCGGAACGCTTCGACGCCGATAGAGAAGGGCTGAGTGACCGTGCCCAACGCGTTAGCATTGGCTCGCTTGGTATCAAGCTCGGCTCGCTTGCCGGGGCGCAGCAGGCCGCGCTTGGGCGGAGTGGGGCTGCCGCCGGTGAGCCGGGGAATTACGGCCAGTCCGGGAACCCTCAGTGCCAGCTCGAGATCTTCCGGCTTCCTGATGGAGGTGTTCAGATGCTCCAGCAGGAACGCTCCACCGGCACCGAGCAGGAAGCCGAGCAGCAAGCCCAGGACGAGCTTGAGCGAGGCGGTCGCCAGGATGGGCGCGTAGGGAGTGCCGGCCAAATCGACGATATCCACGTCACCGGCTTCTACCTCCTCTGCCATCCGGGCCTTCTGATAGTCCCGTCTCACGTCATCGCTGGTGGAGGTGAGGGTCTGAACCCGTCCGGTCAACCGCGCTTCTTCTTCGGCCATGGCCGGCAGCAGTCGCATGTTGCTGCCGGTCTGGGCATGCAGATTCTTCAGTGCGGCAATCCGGGCGTCGATGGTCGAGACGTGACTGGACACTGCCTGGCGGAGCTGGCCCTTGGTGGTAGCGATCAGGCTCTTGAGCTGGATCAGATCGGGATTGGTGGGCGCCGCACGCCAGGGCCCCGTCGTCATCGAGTCGAGCCGGAACTGATAGAGCTCCAGCTGACGGTAGTAGTTGCTGACTGTGGGGTTTTCGGCCATGGCCGGCGATGAAGCCAGGGCACGGAGCGCTTCGGACTCACCAGCCTCACCGCCCTTCTTCAGCTGCGCCATCAACGCCGCAAAGGTAGTCCGATCCGCTTCGAGCTCGGTCCGGCGGGTGTCCAACGCAATCATGGAGTTCTGCTGGGCATTCAACGCGTCCTGGGTGCTCGCCAGCTGCTGGCGGCTGCGGAACGAGGCCAGCTCGGCCTGCGCCCGGGCCAACATGCTGTCGGTCTGCCGCAGCTGCGCCTCGAGGAATTGACGGCGCCGGATCGACTTCTCCTTGGCATTCTGGATGCTCAGCTGCTTGAACGTGTTGACCGCGGTGTTGACCACCCGCTGAGCCCGGCGTGGGTTCCCCGAGGTGTAGGCAATGTCAATCACGTCGGTGCCGGCCCTCGGAGCCACAACCAGGTTCTTCAACAGCAGGTCGTTGGCAACCTCCCGAGGCGCGATGTAGAGGGTGGCGCTGGGCACGTCGGGGACTTCGGGGACCGCGAATCGTACGATTCCCAGGTCGAGAACCTGCCCGTAGCGGGCCCGGGCCTCGCGATTGGGCAATCGTGCCTTGACCCCGTTCTGGTAGAAGGTGACCTGAACGGTGTCGCCGGC
>DATFQK010000352.1:0-18583 GCA_035264345.1 Gemmatimonadales bacterium
ACTCGGCCAGCGTCGCGGTCAGGGCGTCGCAGTGCTGAGCTTCGTCGTCGACAATGACACCATTGAAGTCGAAGAGGATACCGGAGGCCATTGAGTAAGGTATAACGGGGTAACAGGTGAGAAGTAAGAACTCGGCGTGACCCCTTGCGAATTTCAGCCGACCTTGATGGGCGGCCAGTCACCGAGCAGCGTAGTACCCAGCCGTGCTGTACGACAGATCAAGAAGCTCTACCGGGTGCGCTACCCCGATCGGCAGGTCGGCGGCCCGAAGTCCTGCGCCGATCTGCATGATGCACCCGGGGTTTCCCGTCACCACCAGCTCCGGGCGCGGGCTCGCCGCCTCCACCGCCGCGATCTTGTCATCGAGGACCATGCGGGCCATGTGCGGTCGGAGAACAGAATAAATTCCCGCGCTGCCGCAGCACCGGTCGGCGCCCGGCAGCAGCCGGAGACGCAGTTCAGGTATGGCCCGTAGCAAAGCGAGCGGAGCATCATGCACTCGCTGGGCGTGTTGGAGATGGCAGGGCGCATCATAGGCCACGTCCAGCTTCAATGGGGCGCCCAGCCGGGGTCCCCGATCGGCCAGCAGCTCCGAGACGTCACGAACGCTTGCTCCCAGCCGGGCGGCTGTCTCCGTCCCGAGCAGATGGCCGTAGTCCTTGAGTAACGCTCCGCAGCCAGCGCTGTTCACCACCACAAAGTCGGCCTGATCAACCAGGGCCTCGAGGTTTGCCGCGGCGAGCGCCCGCGCTCCCTCTCGGTCTCCTGCATGCTCGTGTAACGCTCCGCAGCAGACCTGGCCCGCAGGCTCGATCACTCGATATCCATTGGCTTCCAGAGTCCGTCGCGTTGCCGCGTGGACATGCCCGAACAGAGCATCCATGACGCAGCCCCGGAACAGGGCGACGGTAGGAGAGGATGGCGTGGGCTGGGAAAGCGGAGTGGAAGCAGGCTGAGCGGTGGGGATGGTCTCCGATTTGATCACCCACTCGGTCCGCTCCTTTATCTCCGCACTCGATGCCAGCATTCCCATGCCGAATCTCAGCCGGCCCTTACCGGCGACAAGCTTAGGCAGGCGGGTGGCCCGGAGTGCGCGAGCCGCGGAGAAGAGCGGGCGCCACAGTGCGCGATAGCGGAATACGCCGAGCACCGTTCGGGCCAGGCCCGAGAGTCCGCGTTGGGCATGGAGCTGCTCCCGCGCTGCCTCGAGCCCCCGGCCATAGCCCACGCCCGAAGGGCAAGCCGGCTCGCAGCCTCGGCATCCCAGGCACGCATCCAGGTGGTTGGCCAGGGCGGCATCGTCGGCTCCGATCTCGCCCCGCTCCAGCGCTCGCATCAGGACGATGCGACCCCGCGGGCTGTGCCCTTCATCGCCGGTGACCAGATAGGTAGGGCATGCCGGCAGGCAGAACCCACAGTGGACGCAGGGATCCAGGGAGGAGTAGTCAGGCATTGTCCGCTCCCTCGAGTGCCACATTCAGGCACTGACCTGGATCAAAGGTGCCCCGCAGCCGACCCACGATCTTTCCGACACCTTCGCGGTACGCTCCGAAATGGCCCAGGGCGCGTCGAATGACCCAGGGTGCCCGCTCCAGCGTCATCGGGATCTCTCGCGAGGCGGCCGCGCGCCGGAGCCCCCGCAGCCGCTCCAGCGGTGCATCGCCGGTCCAGCGGATCATTCCTTGACCTGCGCCGGCAGATACCAATCCCTCGTCCAGATCGTGGGCCAGCAAATCGATGGCTTCGTCCAGCCCATCGCTCAGGACCCCCAGTCTCAGGGTGACGGGTCCGCCCAGAGTCCCCCGCGCCACCGTGCTCCAGAAGGCAGCAGTTCGGTCGGCCGGGAGCTGCTGCCAGTTGAGATCGGCTGCGGAGCCGAGCCGACGTACATCGGCCTGAACGGCGGCTTCAGTCCCCACGAACCGGGCCGCGAGAACCCAGTCAGGCTCGGCTGCGAGCGCTGGAGAGAGCAGCTCGAGCGCAGCGGGCAGAAGATTCGCAGCAACGACGTCCCGGGCCCCGGAGGTCAATACATCACGGGCGCCTCGAGCCAGCAGGCTCACATCAGCCCGGGGCAGCGCTCTGAGCCGCAGGTGGATCTCTGCGATGATGCCGAAGCCGCCGAACCCCCCGACCTGCAGCTTGGTGAGATCATAGCCGGCGACGTTCTTTACCACCCTGCCGCCGGCATTGACCAGGCGGCCGTCACCGGTGGCGACGGTACAGCCGAGCACATGATCGCGCACCGGACCGAAGCCCTGGCGCAGAGGCCCCGCCGTTGCGGTCGCGATGACCGAGCCGATGCTCCGCTCCGGTCGGCCGGGTGGATCGAGCGCGAGCCACATGCCGTAGTCGGCCAGCCGCCGGCGCAACACCTCGAGAGGAGCCCCGGCCTGGACCGTGGCGACCAGGTCGGCGGGGCTGACCGAGACAACCTCCTCCATTCCCCGGGTGCTCACGACGAGATCGGCAGGAGCATCCGAGGAAAGCCAGGTGCCTCGGCCCTCCACCCGGATTTTCCAGCCCTCTTCATGAGCCAGCCGGCAGACCAGTGAAAGCGCGTCCGGCGAGTCGGGCGTGGCCCGGGGCATTCCCTGGGGATCCCGCTCGACTCCAGTAGTCCCCAGCAGGGCTCGCAGCCGGCCGAAGATTACGTCACTCACTGCCGGGTGCTCCGCACGACAGTCCACTCGCGGCAGGCATGTACCGGTACGACCTTTCCCGGATTGGCCAGCTCGGCTGGATCGAAGGCGCGACGCACGGCCTGCATTGCCGCGAGCGTATCGGAATCGAAGATCCAGGGCATGTAGTCGAGCTTGTCGTTGCCCACGCCGTGCTCGCCGGTAATGCTCCCGCCAACCGCGACGCACGCCGCCATGATGTCCCGGCACGCGGCACGAACCCGGGCGGCCACCGCCGGGTCGCGTCGGTCGAAGCTGATGTTCGGGTGCAGGTTCCCGTCGCCTGCGTGAAACACGTTGCTGATGGTGAGATCGTAATGCCTGCGGATCCCTTCGATCTGGTCCATGATCGCCGGCAGAACCGAACGAGGGACCACGGCATCCTGCACGGCGAGATCCGGAGCGATCCGGCCCATCGCGCCGAAGGCCTTCTTCCGTCCCTGCCAGAGTCGCGCGCGGTCGGCCGGGGTCGAAGCGCTGCGCACCTCTCGGGCGCCGCATTCGCTCAGGATCTGCAGCACCACACCGGCTTCCGACTCTACGGCCTCGGTTTGGCCGTCCAGCTCCGCCAGGAGAACCGCGGCGGCTTCGGTTGGGTAACCTGCGGCATATATGGAGGCTTCTACCGCCGCGACGCACGCTCGGTCCATCATCTCGAGCGCAGCCGGAACGATGCCCGCGGCGATGATGGCCGACACGGCTTCGCTGGCGGCGCGCACAGTTGAGAAGTCGGCCAGCATGGTGCGGACGCTCTCAGGAATGCGCTCCAGCCGCACGGTGATCTGGGTGGCGATGCCGAACATTCCCTCGCTGCCCACGAACAGCCCTACAAGGTCGGGGCCCCAGGGCTCACCCTGGTCCGAACCGAGGCGGGCAGTGGAGCCATCAGACAAGACTACGTCGAGAGCCACGATGTGATTGGTGGTTACCCCATACTTGAGACAATGAGGCCCCCCGGCATTCTCCGCCACGTTCCCGCCCACGGTGCAGGCAGCCTGGCTCGAGGGATCCGGGGCGTAGTACAGGCCCAGGGGGAGCACCGCATCCGAGAGCCGGGCATTGACCACGCCCGGCTGCACGACAGCTCGGCGCTGGACTGGATCGACATCCAGGATGCGGTTCATCCGGGTGAGTGCGATCAGGACAGTATCGGGATCCGCCAGAGCCCCGCCGCTCAGCCCGGTCCCCGCACCTCGGGCGACGAAAGGTACGCCAACCAGATGCAGGAGTCTGATGATTTCTCGCACCTGCTCCGGCGTGGCGGGCATGACCACAACACCCGGGGTGGACTCGTGCGTGGGGAGACCGTCCATGGCATATGTCGCCAGTTCCGCCCGCCGGTGACGGACCCATTGCCGTCCGACAATTCGACTGAGACTGGCGAGAAGCGATGGATTCATAAGCTGGTGGAAACGTCCGGAATCGCGCCGCCTTTGCCATTGGTGTGCGCGCGGCGGTGTACTTTGATCCCTTTTTCGACCGTACTGTTCAGCACGGGAAGCAACATCGTTAGCGCCTTCACCCGGCCCGCAGTGGAGCGTTCGGCCAGGAGGCGCTGCTTCACTCCCAGGTCGCACTCGATCCTGCCCGCTATGTGAAAGGACAGATCGGCGGCGTCGTCTGGGAGGGTCGGCTCCTCCGGCGGCTC
The DNA here is from genome assembly GCA_035264345.1 of Gemmatimonadales bacterium. Classification (GTDB taxonomy): domain Bacteria; phylum Gemmatimonadota; class Gemmatimonadetes; order Gemmatimonadales; family GWC2-71-9; genus CAVVWJ01. Next base: position 4,330 of record DATFQK010000352.1, read on the forward strand.
ATCGTTCAGTTCGCGAAGGCCGCTGAGATAGATGGTGGAGAGCTCTCGAAGTGCAGCCAACTCCTCGCTGGTCGGTTCGCTCCCTTCGTCATCGTCGAATCCCTGGACTAAGGCCACCAGGTAGGGAAGCGACTCCTCGAGCATGCGGTCCACCACGAATCGGGTTCCTCCCACCACCACGATGTTCGATCTCCCATCGGGCAGCTCCTGGTTGAGCCGAACTTCGGCTACACAGCCGATAGCTCCGGGGCCGGGTGGGTCGGCGTTCTCACTGGCCGGCGTAATCCCGAATCGGCGATCGGCCGCCAAGCAGTCGGCGAGCATTCGCCGGTAGCGGGGCTCGAAGATGTGGAGCGGCAATGGATTCCCGGGAAACAGCACAACCGAGAGTGGAAACAGGGGCAGCCGGAAGGCCATAGCGGAATTTAGCGGAGAAGGGGGGAAGCGGGGATGCGGGAGGTCGAAAGGGGCGTAAGAGCCGGAAAAACAGAGGCCGACGGAATACCGCCGGCCTGCTTACTTCCTTACTTCCCCGCTTACTTGCCCTTTTCAGGCTGCTCCCCAGAATCCTCGCAAAGCGCGGACGTCCGGCGAGTCCCGCAGCTTCTCGAAGGCTCGCTCCCGGATCTGGCGGATGCGTTCCCGGGTGACCCCGAGGAGCGCTCCGATCTTTTCCAGGGTCAGGGCCTCGGAGCCCTCTTCCAATCCGTAGTACAGAGACAGGATTTTCCGCTCCCGCGGGGTGAGATGGCGCTGGAAGATGCGGTCGATGAACTCGCGCTGGAGGCGCACGTCCGTCATCTCCTCGATCTCCACCCCACCGGTGCCAGCCACCCGCTCGCCGAACGTACTCGCGCCTCGGTCCTGACGCTCCACTGGAGCATCCAGCGAAACCTCAGTCGAGCTCATGCGGTGGGCAGAGCGAATGTTGTCTACCGAGTCATTCAGCGCGATTGCGATCTCCTCGTCGGTGGGCTCCCGCCCCAACTCCTGAGCCAGAAAGCCCTTGGCGCGCGACATTCGGACCAGAGCCGAATTCTGATTCAGGGGAATGCGCACGCTACGGGTCTGCTCTGCCAGCGCCTTGAGCACGGCCTGACGGACCCACCAAACGGCGTAGGAGATGAACTTCACACCGTGGTCGGGATCGAACTTCTTGACTGCCTTGAGCAGTCCCTCGTTACCGATGGCCACCAGTTCAGAGAGGTCCAGCCCATGGCCCTGGTACTTCTTGACATAGGAGATCACGAACCGGAGGTTCGCGGTGACCAGCCGCTCTGCTGCCGCCTCGTCTCCGGCCACGGCCTTACGGGCGAGCCGCTTTTCCTCGGCCGGATCCGAGATCATGGGGAGCTTTTGGATGTCGAGAAGGTATTGGTCGAATGCGCCGGAAGGAGCAGAGCGGGCAAAAGGGCGGGCTTTCCCGGTGCGGACATGCGTCATAGACAATCCCGTCAGAGGGAGCGGGCTACATTTTGTGAAGCGGTGACCGACAAACGGAGAGGGTTGAATAGCGAATATAGGAAGTTCCGCTCATGCGGTCAAGCAAAGTTCTGTTTCCACATCACAAATTATGTATCAGCAGGTGCTTTGTTGCTTTGTCCACGATGCGATATCGCCAGGTTGATAACTCAGTGAATAACTAGCTGCAACAAGTTGCACGAAACGCACTTCCACATCCAGCCGCATAGTAGGGCTACCGGGCGATCAGCGTCTTCACCGCCGTTTCCATTTCTTGGGCAGCTATTGGAGTGGTCCAGCCACCCAGGCCATGCATGCGCCCCAGCCCGGATACCAGCGCACAATGGATTTGTGCTTTTCGGTTCTTCTTATCGACTGACATCCGGCGCACGGCCGTCGAATAATCGACTGATTCCGGCAATCGCACCGGCAGATCTAGCCTCTCGAACAGCGACTGAACTCGAGCGGCGAGGCCAGGTTCGGCCACACCCATCCGCTCAGCCAGCGCGCACTCCGCCAATAGCCCCAGGGCCACAGCCTCTCCATGCGGCAACTGGTACTGCGAGGCTGCCTCCAGCGCATGAGCTACCGTATGCCCGGCATTCAGAATAGCGCGGCGACCGGACTCCCGCTCGTCCTCGCTGACCACTTCCGCCTTGATCTCCACGCTGCGGCGGACCAGGTAACCCAACACCGCTGGATCTCGGCGGAGAATGTCTTCAGCGGCAGACTCGATCCATTCGAAATAGGACTGATCGGCGATCAGCCCATGTTTCACCGCCTCTGCCAGTCCGCCTCTATACTCCCGCTCCGGAAGGGTGGCCAGGGTTTGTGGGTCAGCAATAACCGCGGCTGGCGGATGGAAGGCTCCAATCAGGTTCTTGCCGTGCGGGCTGTTGACCCCGGTCTTTCCGCCCACCGAAGCGTCCACCATCGCCAGCAGGGTAGTGGGAACCAGGATGTAGGGAATTCCCCGCATGTAGGTGGCGGCGACAAATCCCGTCAGATCGCCCACCATGCCGCCGCCCAGTGATATCAGGCCACTGTCCCGGCCAAAGCCCTTATCCAGCAACTCGTCGGACAAGCGGGCCCAGCTCTCCCGGGTCTTGGACGGTTCGCCAGGGGAAACCCGAAAGGTGGCCCCTCTCCATAATGGGGGTCCCAGACTTCCTTTCTGAAATAACTGATACACCGCGGCATCGGCGATCAGGGCAATCTCGCGCTGGGGAAGATGTTGCTGGACCAGCTCAGGGAGTTGACCAAGGATGCCGGCCTCCACGTAAACCGGATAGCTCCCCAGCTGGTGTCGTACCCTGACGGGCTGTGATATCACCTGAGCTCCGGTGAACGGTCTACCAGGTGGAGTCCGCCACTCCATCCCGGTGGTTTGCCAGCCGGGCGAGGGTGAACAGCAGGTCCGACAATCTGTTGAGATAGATCAGGAACAGCTCGGGCACCGGCTCGGTGTGCGCCAGGTGGACGACGCTTCGCTCGGCCCGGCGGCATACGGTGCGGGCAAGGTGCAAGGCTGCAGCAATCCCGGTTCCCGCCGGCAGCACGAAAGCCCGGAGAGGAGGGAGCGTCTTCTCCGCCTCGTCCATGATCTGCTCGAATTCGCTGATCCGGGCCGGTGAGAGCGACGCCTTCTCCAGTGCCTTCCTTACCCGCTCCGGATCGGGTGTGGCGAGGTGACCGCCGATGGAGAACAGGTCACGCTGAATCGACTCGAGCAGTTGATCGAAGAAGTTCTGCTCCGCAGCCGCCCGCGCCAGGCCGAGCGTGGAGTTCAGCTCGTCCACCTCGCCATACGCCGATACGCGGGGATGATCCTTCGGCACCCGGCCACCCCCGAACAGTCCGGTGTCCCCCTCGTCCCCAGTGCGAGTGTAAATCTTCACTGGCCCCAGCCTTGGCACATGCTCATGGCGGACCAATGTGCCGGGTCCCATCGCACCGCGAAAGGGCTTAAGCTTCAAGGCTACCGACGGCAATACCTCATGAGGAGCGATCGTGGTCGAGCATGAGTTGAGAGACATCTCCATCATCGGCGGAGGGCCCACCGGGCTGTTTGCGGCCTTCTACGCCGGGATGCGGGGCGCCACCGCCAGGATCATCGATGCCTTGCCGGCGCTGGGCGGACAGCTCATGGCGCTCTACCCGGAGAAATACATCTTCGATGTCGCCGGCTTTCCTAAGGTCCTGGCCAAGGACCTGGTGCGCGACATGGCCGCGCAGGGTCTACAGTTCGGTGCGACCACCCATTTGGGCGAAATCGTTACCGGCTTGCGCAAAGTGGAAGATGGCAACGGCGGGCACTTCGTGCTGGAGACCTCTGAGGGTAACTATCCATCCCGGACCATCATCATCGCCGCCGGGATCGGTGCCTTCGAGGCCCGGAAGCTGGGAATCGAGGGAGAGGATCGCTACCAGGAGAAGGGGCTGTACTTCAAGGTGCTCGACCCCAAGCAGTTCACCGGGAAGAGGGTGCTCCTGGTCGGCGGGGGCGACTCAGCCTTCGACTGGGCGGTCAATCTTCAGGGCGTAGCCAAGTCCATCACGCTGATTCACCGCCGCGAAGGGTTCAGGGCCCATCAGGCCACCATCGATCAGGTGCAAGAGCTGCAGGCTCTGGGGAGGTGCGATCTTCGGACCTGTTGGGAGGTCAAGGCGCTTCACGGAAATGGAAAGGTCGAGCGGGTCACCATCTTCAACAACAAAACCAAAGAGGAACAGACCCTGGAATTCGATGCCGTGATTCCCCTGCTCGGCTTCCACTCGGATCTCGGCGCAATCAAAGAATGGGGACTCGAGACCGAAAAGGCGGACATCAAGGTGGACCAGGTGATGGAGACCAACGTTCCCCGCATTTATGCAGCCGGCGACATCACCAGCTATCGGGGGAAGCTCAAGCTGATAGCCACTGGAGCGGCCGAGGCGTGCATCGCGGTGAACAATGCGGTACACCAGATCAACCCCAAGGCCAAGGTCAATCCGGGCCACTCCTCGAACCTGGCGATCTTCGGGCAGAAGGACGACTAATGCACGGTTAGATGGGACAGCATGAACCGCTTACTGCTTGCCGCTCCTTCCCAGCTCTACCACCACACTATCGATCGCGTTCAGCATGATCCTGCTGCTTTCGGCATGGTGATTGGCCTCAACGGAAAAAGTCAGGGCCTTCCCGCCACCCAGCTCGATATAGCCGGAAAGTGACTGGACCCGGGCAATGCTCCCGGTCTTCGCGCGCACCCGCCCGTTCAGCGGTGTGCCCAGAAAACGGTTGCGGAGTGAGCCGGCCAGGCCAGCTACGGGCAAAGCGGCGGCGAAGGTTGCGGAGCGCGGATGGCTTCGAATGAACCGGAGTAGCTGAGTGAACGCCAGCGGGCTTACCAGGTTGCTGCTGGAGAGACCTGATCCGTCACTCAGCGAAAACTGGGTAGAGTCAATCCGGACCGAGTCGATGAGAAACCGGCGCTCCACCGCAAGTCCCTCGGGCCACGATCCTGCTTTGCCGAACTGCCTGCCGAGCTGCTTCAACAGCATCTCGGCAAACCAGTTCTGACTGGTGTTCAGGATCGGAAAGATCCAGTCGCGAAGCGGCCGGGACTGCACCTCGGCCAGGGGAGGAGAAACCCGCAGGCGCGCATACAGCAGCGAGTCGGTCGTGGAACGAGTGGTGCCGGTCACGGCGATTCCGGCATCGGCCAGTGCCTGGCGGAGCGCTCGCGCGGCGTAGAGGTTGGGATCAGGGACGGCAAAAGACTCGGTGCGGCGGGGGTTGTCCAGCGCCACAGTGCCTTCGGCCCAGATCTGCAGCGTTCCCGGCTGCCGGTAGAAGCGATCGCCTATATCCGACTCACCGCCCGGAGCCACAGTCAACGTCCGGTTTTCGAAGCCGACGTCGCCCAGATCCGGCGTCATAGCAATGACGGCCGGCGTTCCCACGACCGGTCCCGGTTGCCAGTCGAAATCGATGCTGTTGTCATGGAACCCCAAACCCGACACCGGCGCCGCATACCACCAGTTGAGATCGAAGGCCTCCCAGTTCGGATGCACCAGAGTGGGCTCGAAGTAGCTGCCGTCGCCCACCACGTCGCCCGACACAACACGGACGCCCCTGGCCCGAAGTGCCTCCGCCAGCTGCCGCACCCGGACAAAGGGATCCACATCGCACACCCCAGCCAGGGTACTGTCCGCGGCGTAACAGCGCTTGTCCATGGTAGGGTCGCCCCGGCCGTAGAGCACCAGGTCTCCCTGGAGCACCCCGCCCACTACCGGGCCCCCATACACGCTGGTCTTGATCCGCCACTCCGGGGCAAGCAAGGCCGAGGCAACCGCGCTCACGATGAGCTTGGTGTTGCTCGCTGGGATGAACAGCCGGCTCTCGTTGCGGCCGTAGACCAGCCGGCCATTATGATCGAGCAGCGCGATCCCCCAAAGCTGGCGGTTGAAGGGTACCGTATTGAGGCGGGCCTCAATGCGCCGGCCGAACTCGGCCTGTGCAAGGAGGGGGCGGACTGGAAAGACGGGAAGGGCGGCAAGGAAAGCGGTCAGGAGAAGCGCATCCTTCCTAATCATACGCCACCCGCGGATCCACTCGAGCATAGAGCAGGTCGGTGATCAGGTTGACCAGAACGAAGACCAGGCTGAGGAAGAGAATGCTTCCCTGAACCGCAGGTAAATCGCGCTTGTCGATGGCGGTCAGAACGTAGCGGCCTACTCCGGGCCAGGAGAAAATGGTCTCGGTCAGAATGGAGCCGGTGAGATAGCTGCCGAAGTCGAGTCCCAGAACGGTGAGGACCGGAAGTAGTGCGTTGCGAAAGCCGTGGGACAGTACCACCCGGGTCTCCAGCAGACCCTTGGCACGTGCCGTGCGCACGAAATCGCTCTGGAGAACTTCCTGCATGGCCGCGCGAGTCATTCGCGACAGAAATGCAACCGAGCGCATCCCCAGCGTCAACGCCGGCAGTATCAGGTAGACCAGACCTCCCGAGCCCGACGGTGGCAACCATCGGAGATTTACCGCAAAGACCAGAATCAGAATCAGCCCGACCCAATAGACCGGAAACGAGATGCCCAGATACGCACCGAAAGCAGCCAACCGGTCGAGCAGGGCGCCCGGTCTCCAGGCGCCGAATATACCGATGCTGATTCCGGTCAAGGCCGCGAACAGCATGGCTGCTCCGGCCAGGCGGAGAGTTGCCGGAAAGCGCTGGAGCAGATCGCGGAGGATGGGACGGCGGGTGATGTAGCTGGTGCCCAGGTCTCCTCGGAGCACGCCGGACAGGTAATGCGCGAACTGCTCCGGCAAAGGGTCATCGAGGTGCAGCTCGGCTCGCAAGCGGGCCAGGGTCTCCGGGTCGGCACGCTCACCAACCATGGCCTGCACCGGATCGCCCGGCGCCACGTACAGCAGGAGAAAGGTGACGATCAGTACGCCGAGCAGAGTGGGAATCAGGAAGAGCAGGCGCTGAAGCAGGAAGCGACTCACCGCGCTCGCTCTGCCTCCATCCAGCGTTGCCCGGTGAAGACCAGGGGAAGCTGCCAGCCTCGTACATCGGGCTGCATGGCCCAGACATCGACCGGAAACCAAAGAAAAATCCAGGGCGCCAGATCGAAGACCCGGGCGTCGATGGCGCGAGCCAGCCGGACGTTCTCCGCGCTATCGGTTGTGGCGCGTGCTCTGGTGATCAGGGAATCGAGGGTCGGATCGGTCAGAAATGCGTAGTTTCCCCCGGGTCCCTTGTTGCGGGAGTGGAAGAGCGGGTAGTTGAAGTTTTCCGGGTCGGGGTAGTCGGCCCACCAATCAGTCAGGAAAAGGTCGGCTTCGCCGTGGCGCACCGCTTCTCTGGCGCTGGAGGCGTCGCGCTCCACGATCTCAGCCCGGATGCCGACCTCCGTCAGGTTCTGTTGGATCGACTGAGCCAGCCGAGCGAGCTCCGCCCGTTGGGTGCGCCAGAGCTTCAGAGCAAAGCCGGCGGGGTAGCCGGCTTCCTTCAAGAGCCGCTTGGCTTCGGCTGGATCGTAGGCGTACGGCGTGCGGGCGGAGTCGTAGCCCGCAATGCCGGGAGGCAGCGAGCCGGCGGACCGGATACCCCGATTCATGAACAGGGTGCTGAGCAGGGTGGGTACGTCGACTGCGTGATTGAGTGCGCGACGTACCCGGGGATCCTTGAGGGGGCCCCGAGTGGTATTGATCGCCACGTAGTACTCCCGGATCACGGGACGTCGCTGCAGCTCCTGGTCGTGGGCTTGCTCCCAGCGCCGGGTCTCGCCAATGGGCACCTCGACCACGCTCAGGTGGCCCGACTCGTATTCGGCAGCCTGGGTCAGAGGCTCAGGGATGATCCGGATGCGCAGACTGTCGGACCGGGGCGCGCCTCCCCAGTAGCTCTCGTTCCGGGCGAGCACGATCGCGTCATCATGGGACCAGGAGACGAACTTCCAGGGGCCGCTGCCGGTCGGTTTCTGATCGAAATCCTTGGGCGTGGGGCTCGGCACGACTGCTGCTACCGGCATGGCGAGCAGCTTGGGAAATACGTTGAGCGGCTCCTCCAGAGTAAGGACGATGGTGGAGTCGTCGGGTGTGGCGATACCGTCGACCGCTTTGCCCTGACCGGCGGCATAGGCCCGCGCCCCTCGAATCGGATAGAGCGGCCAGCTGCGCCCACCGGTGGTGCCCGGCGCGAGCGCCCGCAGCAGCGAAGCCCTGACATCGGCGGCACGGACGGGACGGCCATCATGAAAGCTGGCACTGATCCGAAGATGAAAGGTGTACACCCGGCCATCGCCGCTGGCTTCCCAGCCGCGCGCCAGTCCCGGTTTCAACCGTGCATCGGCATCGAACTGTGTCAGGTTGTCGAAGAGGAGCGAAACGACCTCTCCGGTGGGTACGTCGGTGGACAGGGCGGGATCCAGCGATCGGGGATCGTAGCTGAAATAGTAGTCGAGGGTTTTCCCGCCCCCCTGGTCAGCACAGGCCGGCAGGACCAGAAGGGTGGAGAGCAGGAATCGGCGCATGGTGAGTCGAACGGACCCCTCGCGACAGATGGGAGCGGCCAGCGCAAACGGCTCAGCGGCGGAGCAAGGGGACGCCGCCGATTCACCAACGTTGACACTGCAACGTAAGGTGGTCAAACTACCGGGCTTACGCCCTGCCGTCAATCTGGTCCTGATAGGCCCACACGTCGAGAACCCTGGTCCAGGAGTGCGGCATTCCCCTATCGTCGCATCGATCGCCTCACCCGCGCCTCGTCACCCACTGTTCGCGTCAGTGCCGGTGATCAAAGTCCCGTTTCGGCGGGTGGGTTTTCTGCTCGCCCTGGTGGCGACACTCGGCTCGACCTCTGCGGTTCTGGCCCAGCAGCCGATGCAGCGGGTAATTCGACAACTCAGCTTCGAGGGGAATCAGGCGATCAGTGATGAAATTCTGGCCGCCGCAATTGTCACGACCAACTCCAGCTGGTTTGCCCGTGCCTTCTTTTTCCGCTCCTTCGGATTCCTCGGGACCAAGCGGTTCTTCGACGAGGAAGAGTTCCGGCGGGACGTCGTCCGGCTGAGCGTGCTATACAAGCGGAGCGGCTACCCCGACGTGGTGGTGGATACGCTCGTGCGTCGGACACCGGAGGATGTGCACATCACCTTCCGGGTCACTGAGGGCGATCCTATCCACGTCACCAGGATGACCATAACCGGCCTGGATTCGCTGCCGACGAGGTTGCGTCGCTCCGTGCTGCTCGACCTTCCCCTCCAGGTTGGTGATCCGTTCAACCGCTTCGATATGCAGGCCAGCGCCGATTCGCTGATCCGGCGACTCCGAGACCGTGGCTATCCGGCCGCCGCGGTATTCACGGCCTTTGAGTCGAACCGGGAGGCCAAGACCGCGTCGGTGACACTGGATGCGCAACCGGGCACCCGAGCGGTCATTGGACCGGTGGAGGTCATCGGAACGACGAGAGTCGATACGGCGGTAGTCCGGCAGCTCCTGGTCTCCCGCAGCGGCCGGCGCTACTCCCAGGAGGAGCTGTTTGAAAGCCAGCGCAATCTCTACGAGTCCGACCTGTTCCGCTTTGCCACGGTGAACATCGACTCGACCTCTTACCATCCGGGAGATTCCACGGTTCCTCTGGTGGTGCAGGTGAATGAGAGCAAAACCCACCGAGTTCAGAGTGGAATGGGTTATGCAACCTATGACTGCTTCCGCGGCTCGCTCGGATGGACCACCCGTGATTTCCTGGGGGCCGGCCGCATTCTCGATCTGACCACCCGGGTGTCGAAGGTAGGAGTGGGCGATCCCGTGGATTGGGGCCTCGACCAGAACATCTGCCGGACATCGCGCGATGATTCCGTTGGATCGGCCAAGGTGAACTATTACCTGGGAGCCTCGATCCGACGGCCGGCATTTCTCTCGCCCAACAACGCGATCACCGTTTCGCTGTTCGCCGAGCGCCGATCGGAGTACAAGGTGTACCTGCGGCAGGAAACCGGCGCGAGTGTGGCGCTCACCCGCACCACCCCGCGGCGGCGGAATCCGCTCTCGCTTACCTATACCATCTCCTACGGTAGAACCGAGGCGAGTGCGCTCAGCTTTTGCGCGGTGTTCGGCGCCTGCACCGCCGACGTGGTGGAACCCCTGCGGAAGCGTCTGCCTCTCGCCACCCTGACCGCACTGGCGACCTTTCCGCGGATCAATAGCCCGATCGATCCTTCTCGCGGGCGCATCGGATCGGTGGAGGTCACCTACAGCTCCAAGTACATCGGCTCGTCCACCTCGCAACAGTTCACCCGGATCGCGGGAGGAATGTCCTGGTACCGCCCGCTCTCTCGCGATGCCGTGCTGAGCTGGCGGGTCCGGGGCGGACTCATCTTCTCACCCACCCTGGAGGTGGGCAACGTTTCCGGGGCGTTCATTCCACCGGACCAGCGGTTCTATGGCGGGGGACCTAACGATGTCCGGGGATACCAGCGTAACGAGCTGGGGCCGGTGGTCTATGTGGTGCCGGTCGCGGGGATCCGCGGAGATACCGTTGTCGCCGACTCGGTTCGCGTGGCGGCCACCGGCGGGAATACCTTTGCTCTGGGTAACGTCGAGGTTCGGGTGCCTTCACCCATCTTCAGCTCGCGGCTGAGATTTGCGGGCTTTGTCGATGCCGGCATGGTCTGGCAGCGGGAGGGCCCGGCTTCCGAGCGGAGGCTCCGGGTGACGCCCGGGGTAGGCATCCGCATTGCGACTCCGCTGGGACCCGCGCGTCTGGACGTGGCGTACAACCCCTATCAACTCCAGCCGGGCACGCTCTTTCAGGCCGACACCTTGGGGAATCTCACCCCCGTCTCTGGGCAAGAGGCCTACGTGCTGCCTCGCGATCGCAAGTACACGATTCATATCGCCGTGGGGCAGCCCTTCTGATGCGGCGGCAGCTCGCACGCTTCCTTTTCGTGTTCGTCATTGGCTCCGTGGCCATGGTGCTCGGGGTGGTCACGTCGATGACGCTGACGCCGCCGGGACGGGACCTCCTCGCCCGCACGGTTTCCCGCCTGTTGGACCGGATCGTGATCGGTTCGGTGAAGGTCGGGTCCATCTCGGGATCATTCATTTACGATCTCACCCTGGAAAACCTGATCGTGCGGGATACCAGTGGAGTGCTGTTGGCCAACCTGCCCCGGGCTCGCGTGAGCTATAGGCTGCCCAACCTGATTGCCGGGCAGGTGGTGCTCAGCGGCATTCAGCTGGAGCGCCCGACCATTCAGCTGATCAAGCACCGCAACGGCCGCATGAACTATGAGGAGGTACTCGGCATCGGGAAGGGTTCGAAGGGCGGTAAGTCACCACTGGTCGAGTTCCACAACGTCCGGATGACGGAGGGCACCCTACGGATCGCGTTGCCCTGGAACCCTCCCCGGACCGCCATCACGGAGATCAGCGTCGATTCCGCGGTGCGGGCGGAGCGAGCGAAGCCCGGGCGCTTGATCGAAGACACGCCCGAGGGCCGGCGGCGGGTAATCCAGCTTTCCGATCTGACCACCAGGATCTCCCGGCTCCGCATTGCCACGCCGGACCGCCAGCCGTTCACCATAGATCTGGATTCCCTGGCCACCCGGGTCAACGATCCGGGGGTGACCGTCCGCGACGCAGTGGGCCGGATCCGGATCCGGGGCGACAGCGCCGTCTTTAGCCTGAGTACCGGAGCGCTGCCGGACAGCAGGTTTTCCGGTGGCGGCGCGGTGACCTGGCCCCGCGACACCATTCTGTTCGACTTTCAGGTGATCTCCCCCCACGTCAATCTCGTGGACCTCCGTTGGGTGTCGCCGGGCTTCCCTGCCATGACGGGCCGCGGCGTGCTGGCCGCGCGCTCCGAAACCGGAGCCAGAACGGCCTACGATATCCGCGATCTGCACCTGCGAGGTGTCCTGGGACAGGTGGATGGGGACCTGGTCACGATTACCGACAAGCGACGCGGACTTGGCGTACGCGACATGAATCTCCGGCTCACCCAGCTCGACCTGGACGCCGCCCGCCCCTTCGTGGACACGCTTCCATTTGCCGGAACTGTGACTGGGAAGCTGGCCGGATCCGGCTTTCTGAACGCCCTGGACCTGAGCCTGGAGTGGGCCTTCCGGGACGCCACCGTTCCGGGGAATCCGTTGACCACAATCTCGGGCGACGGCGGCGTGGGCACCTCGCGCGACAGCGGGCTGACGTTCACCAACTTCGAGGTCAGGCAATCCGACATCGACCTGCGCACCGTCCGCCGAGTCGCGCCCGCGGTCATCTTGCCGGGCAGGGTCATCGCGGTGGGCACTCTCAACGGACCGTTGCATAACGTGGTGTTCAACGGCACCGCGCAGCATCAAGATGAGGACCGGCCGGCCAGTCTGCTGGAAGGGACGGTGCATCTGGACACGCGCTTCGACGTTCTGGGGCTCGGCACCGACGTGAGTCTGGACCCTCTCTCCTTCGAGGGAATCCGGCGGGCCTTCCCTTCGATGAAGAGTCGAGGGGAGGTGCGAGGACGTTTTCGCAGCCAGGGGAACCTCGAGCGTCTGCTCGTGGATGCGGCGCTCTCCGGGCAGATCGGAACCATCGAGGCCCAAGGCTATGCCACCGTTCGGCCCCCGACCTGGGGAGCGGAAGGGCTGCACCTGAACTTTACCAACCTGGATCTGGCGTCACTGACGGGGCGGCAGATTCCTTCCCGACTCAACGGAGAGCTGACCATCACCGGACGGAGCGACACGCTGAACGCGCCGGAAGGAGACCTGCGGCTCGCGCTCTCCACCAGCAGGGTGCGGGAGTGGACTCTCGATAGCGTCAACGCCACCGTCGGCGTTCACGACAGCGTGATCCACCTGGATACAGCGTATGCCCTCTGGAAGGGTGCCCGAGTGGGGGGCAGCGGTTCACTCGGGTGGACCGCTCCGCATGACGGTCGGATGTCATTTAATCTGGCAGCGGACAGTCTCATCGCCTTCGATTCGCTACTCCTGGCGGTCACCGGTCAAACCCGCGGCAGCTCCCCGGACAGTCGGCCACTCGGCGGGACCGCTCAGGCGCAGGTGCAGTTGGCCGGCAGCCTCGATACGCTGGAGATGAGCGGAAACCTGCTGGTGCGGAACCTCGAGTGGCAGCGGATCGCCTCACCTCGCGTCACCGGAACGTTCAACTGGATTGGCGGCCAGCGGCCGCAGGTCACTGCGTCGGTGGGATCCGATTCGGTCACGGCTGACAAGTGGGTGCTCCACGGGCTCGGCACCCAGGTAAGCGGCTGGGCTGATTCGCTGGAGTGGAGAGCGGGTTCAGGGATCGGTAGCGATTCCCGACTCGACGGCACAGGCCGGTGGTGGCGGCACGAGGCCACCCAGGTCGCGATGTTCGACAGCCTCTCCTTCACCCTGCCGGTGCACAGCTATCGCCTGGACGAAAGTTTCGCGGTTACCCTGAGCGATTCGGCGCCATCGATCAGTCCGGTAACGCTGCTCGCCACGGATGGCTCCGGCATCATTCAGCTGGGAGGCCGCGTGCCCGGCAACTCAGAGGGCTCGCTGGCGCTGAGCATTCTGGGACTGGATCTGCACGACGTTTATGGAGTGCTGCAGCGCGACACCGCCGCGGTCGGCGGACTGGTTGGTCTGGATGTACGTCTGGGAGGAACCGCGGAAGCCCCCACCCTCCGGGGGACTACCACCCTGAACGGGGGGAGGTTCGGGGATTTCCAGGCGCCCTTCGTGGAGGGCGTGGTGGATTACGCCAACCGGAAGCTCGAAGCCAACCTGCTGCTCTGGAGGACCGGCGAAAATGTTCTCCAGATCGAGACCAAGCTCCCCCTGGACTTGGCGATGAAAGGTGCGGCCCAGCGCCGGGTGGCGGGTCCATTGAGCGTCCACGCCCGCGGCGACAGTGTGGATCTTGGGATCCTCGAGGCGCTGACGCCCGCGGTGAATCGAGTGAGGGGCCTGGTGGCGGTGGATATGAAGGTCGGTGGAACCTGGGAGAAGCCCGAATTTGCCGGCGGACTCCGAATCAGAAATGGAGCGATGTCTCTGCCGGGGCTAGGCGTCCGATATGATGGCCTGCAAGGGCGAGCTCGCTTCGAAGGCGACTCACTGGTGATCGACACTCTCTCACTGAGGAGCGGCGGAACCCTGGCCATAACCGGCTCGGTGCAGCTGGCGAACTTCTCCCGTCCGGAGCTCGATCTCGCGTTTCAGGCGGAAGGCTTCCGGGCACTGGACGTCAGAAACTTTCTCACCTTCACCGGCACCGGCCATCTGGGTCTTCGCGGGCCCTTGTTTCAGG
>DATFQK010000353.1:0-4306 GCA_035264345.1 Gemmatimonadales bacterium
CACCAGCGATCAGGTGGCACGGCGGGTGAGTCTTCGGCTGCAGGACTCCAGAAGCCTCGCGTCTGAAATAGCTCGCACCAGCCTCGACGAGCTGGTCGGCAATAACCCCGACCGGGTGCGAGACCAGGCCGAGCTAGGCGAGCCGCAGCTGGTGCTCTGGAATCCGGTGCCCCGACCCCGATCGGGCGTTGTCATTGCCGATGTCACTTGGTTTGAGCGTGATGTCCTGGTAGGGCCGCCCGGAGACAATGTTCCCCGCAGTGGAACCGGGGCGCGTCCCTTTCATTTCCTGGGGAGTGACGTTCCACTTCCGGTTCAGTACCTGGGGCGAAAACGCAACTACGAGCGACTCGATGCGGCGCGGCACTATCCCGACCAGGATGAGGTCGACTGCACCCGGGTGGCGTTTCAGGCTCAGGGCGTCAAAGGCATGGGTTTCGAGGTCTACGGTTTGGGGATCGGGGCAAGACCGGTGCAGGGCGGCGCCTGGCTTCGTGGGCGTTCGATGGGGAATGAGCTATTGGAGATCCGGATTGAGAGTGGAGGGGTAATCAGCCTGAGCGATCGGCGTACGCGTCAGCAGTACCGTGACGTGTTGAGCCTGGAGTCCAGCGGCGACGTGGGGGACACATACACCTATGCACCTCCACTTCGGGACCGAACCATTCGGGCCCGGTCCAACCTGGCAGTGCGGCCGGTGGCCCAGGGGCCCCTGGTGGCAGCGTTCGAGCTCCGCTGGACGCTGAGCCTTGGGTACGGCGACGGAGGAACCCGCGAGGGAGTTGAAGTCCGGACAACGCTTTCGCTCTACGCAGGGAGCCCTCTGCTTCGGTGTACGCTGGAGCTGGACAATCAAGCGCGGAATCATCGGCTGCGCGCGCGAGTGCGGACTGGTCTTCCTGGAGCGAGTGCCACGGCGGGTGCCCAGTTCGGGGTAGTCGCCCGGCCCCCGATCGCTCGAGCCCTCTGGTATCGCCGGGAGACACCAGTGCCCACGGCCCCGGCGCATCGATTCGTCGCTTGCTCTGCAAGCAACCGGGGGTTGGCACTGCTGACTCCCGGTTTTTTCGAGTACGAGCTGCAACCGGACGGCGACCTGCTGATGACGCTGCTGCGCTGCGTGGGCCAGCTGTCCCGGGGGGACCTTCCCACTCGTCCCGGCCACGCCGGCTGGCCCACGCCCACGCCAGAAGCGCAGTGCCTGGGCCGGGACCGCGTGCAGCTGGTGCTCGCGCCGGTGACGCAGGACGAAGTGGAGCAGGGAACCAGGTTGCCGCAGCTTTGGGAAGACGCCTTTCTCCCGGTCCGTGCCCAATGGCTTCGCCAGGCCTCCCCGCTCAGCCCGCCGCCAATCGAAATCCGGCTCGAGGGCGATGGTCTGGTCTTTTCCGCCATCAAGCCCGCCGAGCAGGGTGCGGGGTTGGTACTCCGCTGTTTCAACGCAAGGCCTCAGCCTGCTGCAGGCACCTGGCATATGTCCGCCCCACTCTCGGCCGCGCAGCGTTCCCGGGCTGATGAGCACCCGCTGTACGAAATCAGGCTGGGCGAAGGCAGCCGCAGTGTTCCGTTTCACGCAGCGGCGCACGAGATCGTCACCATCGTGGTGATGCTGGCCCAACCGGACTAATTTTGCGCATGCATGACCTGCCGGCCTTACCATGCTTCCCCTGTCCTCACCGGTCTTCCTGTTGTGCCTACGGAGTCACCTTGAGCGAGGAAGAGGCCGCGGCTATTGCGGAGCTCCACAGCCCCGACCTGATCTATCGTACCCGCTGGGGTGAGTGGCGCACCCGGGTGCGGCGGGGCCGCTGTGTGTTTCTCAAGGACAACGTGTGCACCATCCACGCCGAGTCATATTACCCCGCGGTGTGTCGCGGATTCCCCTGGATCGATGCGGAGACGGGCGGCCCCTACGAGTACGATCGAACGATCTGTCCCGAGTTTGTCCTCCGGACCGAGCTGGTGGAGTTAAAAGCCGGAAAGAAACGTGAGCGGTGAGCGGGACTGCTTGAGTCGAGTGAAGTGCTCAATATTACTTGTTGACTAAATTTGAAATTCTACCCTCACCCAGACCAGTCAAAATGCGCCCTCCCGCTCACCGCTCACGCTGTATGCAGTTCCCGCTCACGCTTTTCCCCTCACGCCTTCGGCAGGTCCCGCTCACGCTTTTCCTTCTAACCATGGCTTCCTCTGTGGCCGCCCAGTCTTCAGATCCTGCCCTCGAGCATGCCCGGAAGCTCCTCGCTTCGACCCCGTTGATCGATGGCCACAACGATCTGCCCTGGGAAATTCGGGAGGCGAAAGACGCTCCCCGGGATGTGGCTGCTTACGACATTCGAGGCCAGGCGCCGAAGCAGACCGACCTGCCCCGCCTGAAGGAGGGCAAGGTCGCCGCGCAGTTCTGGTCCATCTACATCCCCGGGGAAATCAAGGACAGCGGCTACGCGCGGGTGCAGCTGGAGCAGTTCGACATCGCCCGGCGGATGATCGCCCGCTATCCCGATCGGCTGGCGCTGGCTCTCACCGCCGACGACATCGAGCGCGACTTCAAACGGGGTCGCCTAGCCTCCTTACTGGGCATGGAAGGTGGCCACGCCATCGAGAACTCCCTGGGTGCGCTGAGATCGTACTACCAGCTGGGGGCCCGGTACATGACCCTCACCCACAATGTCACCCTGGACTGGGCCGATGCGGCGCTCGATACCGCCCGACACGATGGGCTCACCGAGTTCGGCAAGGAAGTGGTGCGGGAGATGAACCGCCTGGGCATGCTGGTGGATCTGTCCCATGTCGCTCCCTCGGTCATGAGCGATGCGCTGGACGTGACCGAGGCCCCGGTCATCTTCTCCCACTCCGCTGCCCGGGGGCTCACCGAGCATCCGCGGAACGTGCCGGACTCGATTCTGGCTCGACTGCCCAAGAACGGTGGGGTGGTGATGGTCACCTTCGTGCCCGCGTTCGTCTCTCCGGAAGCCGCGGCATGGGATGCGGAGTACCAGCGCGAATGGAATCGCTGGAAGGCCACGCTGAGCGATACCAGCGAGCAACGCAGACTGGCCGACGAGTGGAAGGGCTCGCATCCGCAGCCTCGGGCCACCCTCAAGCAGGTGGCCGACCACATCGAGCATGTGCGGAAGGTCGCGGGGGTGAACCATCTGGGGATCGGGAGTGACTTCGACGGGATCGATACCGTGCCCGAAGGACTGGAAGACGTATCGAAATTCCCTCAGCTCTTTGCCGAGCTCATCCGGCGGGGGTGGAGCGATGCCGACCTCAAGAAACTTGCGGGAGGGAACCTGCTTCGCGCCTTCCGGGCGGCCGAAGCGACCTCCGCGCGGCTGCGGAAGACCCGGCAGCCGTCTACCAAGACTATCGAGGAGCTGGACGGTGTTCGCCCCAAGGTCTGACGGCCATGATCACCCCGAAGACCAGAGCCATTATAGAAAACGCGAACCACTGAATGGCGTAGCTCAGGTGAGGGCCATCATCCAGCGGCGGTGCGTCGAGCCGTCGGGGAAATCGTGGTGAGGCGCTGTCGGGAGTCTGCCGAACATACAGCGGCTCGATCGGGTAGGGGAGCCACTCTCTGATGGCTGAGCGGTCGAGCCGCGCCCAGGTGGTCTGGTTGCGCCGCTGCAGTGGGGCGCCTGCGGCCGAGTCGAATGGCAGGACAACGCCTTGGACCGTCACGGGGCCGGGCTCCTCGAGTGCGCCCAGATCGACGGTGACCGCATCGGGAGCGGGCACGAACCCACGATTGACCAATACCGCCGCTCCTGACTGCAGCAGCAAGGGAGACACGATCTCCACTCCAGGAACCCCCCGGTATCCCCGGCCGCGAAGAACAATGTCGTGGCCAGGATCGTACCGGCCACGCACCACGACCCGGCGACCGATCAGGCTGCTGTCCAGGCCGAAGCTATCCACCTGAACTGCCGGCGCGGCTCTGGCCACCTGTGCCAACGCATTGGCCGCCCGTCTCTCTCGTAGCCGGTGAACCTGCCAGATTCCCAGCCGGGCACATACCAGCCCTACGAGGAGGAATCCGACGACCAGGACAGGGCGGGAGCGTAGCGCCATCAAAGTGGTCCGGCCCTTGCGAGAGGAAGAACGGTACCGGGATTTTCAAACCTAATGGCGGTCGACGGCCGGGTGATGGCAACAAAGAAGGGGCAATTGGACACTACCGATTTGCTGCTCAGGGAACTATTCTGCTGCACCCCCCACGTGATCCGACACTACCGGGTCGGCGTACTTCCAGATAGTGTGAATCAATGTCCTACACGACTTCAATAATCGTGCGGCC
>DATFQK010000354.1:0-3977 GCA_035264345.1 Gemmatimonadales bacterium
AACAGGCGCGCATCGGCCGGCGCCTCGCGGAGGGCCTCCAGAATAGGGCCCTGGATCCTGGCGACGGCTCGCGTGGCCGGTTGGCCGACCACCTGGCGGAGGCGGCTCCAGCCGGTAGGGGAGGTGACGTCCACCACCTGCCGGACCCCCGATGCCCCTAGACGAAGCAGCATCTCGGTGGAGCTCGGGTCGTGCTGTGAGACGAGCGCGACCGTGGGAATGCCGGGAAATTCGCGCACGAGGTTGCCCAGTACTTCGACCTGCTCCGGGCCGCAGCGGTGGACCGAGACTAGGACCGCATCCACCGGACGCTCGCGAACGATGCGCACGGCTTCCGGAATGGTGTCCCGGTGAACGACGGCAAAGCAGCCGCTGCCCGCGGCATCCACCCGGGGCCGTTCCACCGGCAACAGGACTGTTGCTATGGTGGGAGAGCCCTCGCCCCAACTGAGTGCCACATCATCCTCCCATAAGGTCGTGCGGGAGAATAGGTCTGAAACGTCAAAGAAGATTAAATCTGAAACGGCGCGAAGCTCGGCCTCGTCGGGTTGAAAGTGCGCGACAACTGGGAAAGCTGGGTGTATTTTTCAAGTCCCCCTCACTGGTCCTGACGTGAGCGATACCACCCTCGATCTGTTCGCCGCCTTGCAAGCAGCGCTGGGGCCGCAGTACCGGCTTCAGCGCGAGCTCGGCCGCGGCGGTATGGGTGTCGTATTCCAGGCGACCGACACCACCCTGGACCGCCGGGTTGCCATCAAGGTGGTCCACCCCGAATTGGCCCCCCACGAATCCATCACCCGCCGTTTCCTCGGCGAGGCCCGGACGATTGCCCGACTGCGCCAACCCAACATTGTGGCCATTCATGCGGCGGGGAGTGCTGACGGACTGCTGTACTACGTGATGGACGAGATCGCCGGCGAAAGCCTGCGGCAACGACTCAGCCGGGAAGGGAGAATCCCGGTCGAGGACGCCGTGCGCATCATGGCCGATGTGGCCTCGGCCCTCGACGCGGCCGGCCGAGCGGGCGTGGTGCATCGGGACGTGAAACCTGAAAACGTGCTGCTGGACGAAGTCAGCGGACGTGCTCTCCTGGCGGACTTTGGCATTGCCCGCGCTGTCGCGGCCGAAGCGAGCGGATCGAGCACCGGACAGGGTGTCGCGGTCGGGACGCCGGTGTACATGAGTCCGGAGCAGGCCGCGGGTGAGGAGGTCGATACCCGCAGCGATCTCTACGCCCTCGGCGTTGTCGCCTACGAGATGCTGGCCGGACATCCTCCCTTCCAGGGCTCGCACCGGGTCGTGGTCTCCAAGCACATCGCCGAACGGCCATTGCCCATCGACCGGCTGCGTCCCGAGACGCCGGAGCCGCTGGCGGCAGCGGTCATGCGTTCGCTGGAGAAGCAACCGTCCGAGCGCTGGCAGACCGGTGAGGAGCTGCGGCAGGCGCTCACCGGCGAGCAGTCCACCTGGCCACGACGAAGCCGGGTGCGGCGGACCCTGATCGGAGCGGCGGCCGTGGCTGCGGTGCTGACCGGCGCCATGGTCGGCCTGGTGCGGCGCACTCCCGGGCCCCCAGCCGGAGTCAATCCCCGGCATTCCATCCTCGTGCTCCCGTTCAACAATCTGCGGGGCGACCGATCAGTGGATTGGCTGAGGGAGGGCAGCGTGAGCATGCTGGGCCTCAACCTGTCCCAATGGAACGATCTCACCGTCGTGGATCACGAGCGCCTCCATGACCTGCTCGCCCGGCATCGGCTGAGAGCTAGGGACGAGATCGGTCTGGATATGGCTCGCCGGTTGGCCCGGGAAGCGGGCGTCTGGACGGTGGTGCTGGGGGATTTCACCCCGGCCGGCGACTCGCTGCATGTCGCCGCTCGGGTCTTCGATGTCGCCAGCGGGAAACGGGTGGATATCGCCCGGGTCGATGACCGCCCCGGGGCCGATGTGCGCCCGCTGTTCGACCAGCTCGCCGCCAAGCTGCTGGACCTGACCGGCGCACCCAATGAGATCCAGATCGGACTGGCCCGCTCGACCACCACGTCGCTCGAAGCTTTCAGAGCTTACTTGCGCGGAGTAGAGCAGTTGAACCGGTGGGATCTTGCCGGAGCCGAGCGGGACCTCCAGCGGGCCATAGCCTTGGATACGACCTTCGGGCTGGCCTACTACAAGCTTGCTCTGACCCGCGGATGGATGGCCGGCACCGAAGACTCGGTCTCGGACCGACTGATACTGCGGGCAACCACCTACTCGGCCAACCTGCCGCTGCATGAGCGCACCGTCATCAACGCGTATCGGGCCTTTCTGGGTGATCAGTACGAAGAGGCACGCGCCCTGTACCGGCAGCTCATTGCCCGGGACCCGGGCGACGCCGACGCCTGGTATGGCCTGGGCGACGCCTGGTTCCACGATACGGCTGGGGTGAATGAGGCGCCCTTCTGGACTCAATCGCTCCGGGCCTTCAAGCGGGCACTGGCCCTGGACCCCAGCTACGCGCTGGCCTACGAGCACGTGCAGTTCATGTTGAGTGTGGCCGCCTCCGATCACCCGACATACGCGCTGCTCCCCCGGGATTCGTTTGGGGTAACCCGGACGTCTTCAGGGCGGGT
Organism: Gemmatimonadales bacterium; assembly: GCA_035264345.1. Taxonomy (GTDB): domain Bacteria; phylum Gemmatimonadota; class Gemmatimonadetes; order Gemmatimonadales; family GWC2-71-9; genus CAVVWJ01. The sequence continues at coordinate 2,607 of DATFQK010000354.1, forward strand.
GATGATGGACAGCGCCACCGTCGCCACGTCGGTGCAGCGCGCCAGGAGCGAAGCGCTCGCGACCGCGCGCACCTGGGTGTCGTCGCTGCCCACGACGCTGCGGGCCCACGGCGCCATGGTGAACGCGTATCTCTCGTCCGGCAACTACAGCGGGGCCCTCTCCGAGCTGGAACGCTTCCGGGTGGCCACCTCGCGCCATCCCGAACTGCCGTTTGTGGAAGCGCGAGTTCGCTTTGCCTCGGGAGAAGTGGACCGAGCCGCCGCCCAGCTGCGCACAGCGCTGGATACGGCTTCATCAAAGGACTTCAGAGTATATGCGGGCACCGCCACCGTAGTGAGCGACATTGCCGCTGCGGCGAACGTGTTTGCCTATCTGGGCGACCTCACCAACGCAGCCAAGACGCTGGAGCTGGCAGACCAGGTCCGACGAGAGGTGGCGTCTCACCCGGAGTGGAGCGGCTGGAATGGCGAAGCGTGGCGCCGTGCCAAGCTGGGCGAGCTCTACGCCGCAGCGGGAGGCCCCCCGCCAGTACTTCGGCAGATCTGGCAGACCGCGGCGGAAGCGGCGCGGATGTCGCCTTCCGATCAGCGAAAGCACATCGCGCACACGGGGGCCAGCGCGGCCATCGGGCTATTCACCGGACTGGCGGCCGACACCACTGCCCTGCACGAGCTGACGGTCCTAGCCGGCGAGCCTGCGGCCAAGGAGGTTCGGGCGCTCCTGGCGGTGAGCCGGGGGGACTCCGCCGTGGCCCGAAGAACGTTGGCCGAGCCGGACTCGACCACGTACGGCAAGCACATGTACCGGGTGCTCACCGAGCCGCTGGCGGCTCAGGCGTATTATCTGCTCGGCGACTATGAGACGACACTTCGGGTCCTGGAGGGCTACCAGCCCGCCTCGCTTCAGACCGGCGAGTTCGATTCCGGCTGGGGCATGCTGGGACGGGTGAGGCTTCTGCGGGGGGCAGCCTACGAGCGGCTGGGCCGCAGAGCCGAAGCTCGGGAGCAGTACCGCCAGGTCTTGGCGCAGTGGAAGCGAGCCGATCCGGCACTGCTCCCGTTTCTGCAGCAGGCCGAGCGCGGTCTGGCACGGGTGGGGCATGCGGGGTGAGGGGAGGCGGGGATGCGCGGAGGCGCGGAGGCGCGGAAGAACTGCAGGAGTACACCTTCTCTGGTAAGCGCCTGAGGTCCAAACACTTACTTCGCCAGCTCCCTACTTTCCCGCTTCCCCACTTACCTCCCTCCCGCTATATTCAACCCACTGGTCGGACAGGATGGTCGCGGGTGCCGCGAGGTATCCGAGGAAAGTCCGAGCTCCACAGGGTAGGCTGCCAGGTAACGCCTGGGCGCCGCAAGGCGACGGAGAGGGCC
>DATFQK010000355.1:0-3702 GCA_035264345.1 Gemmatimonadales bacterium
GGAGACCAGGCCGGCATCGAGTGCTTCCTCCAGCCGGGCCTGGTCGGGGGAGAGCAGCTCGAAGCCGTAGTCGTTCGCGGCCAGCGTGAAGGTAATCGGCCCCAGCTGCGCCAGTCGATAGGCAAACAGTGCCGCGAGTCCCTCGTGCACCAGCCTGCCTTCGATCGGGTAAAAAAACAGATGATGCCCTTCACGAGTCTGCACCCGCTCGATCAGCAACTCGTCTGCCGCGGGAATGCAGGACCACTCGCTCTGGAGCTCGAGGATCCCTCTCACCGCCTCCATTTCGGCCCCGCGATACACGCCCTGGCGAGCCTGATCCAGCTGGTTTCGAACCGCTGCCGCGAGCTCAGGGGAGAGGGGAAACCGGGCACCGGTCCAGTGGGGTACCACCGACGTGGTTTCCCGCGCGGTCCTGACCCACGCGGTCATCTCCCGAACCCGGACGAACTCGAGCGCTCGTCCGGCAAAAGTGAAGACGTCACCGGGCCGGAGCCGGGCAATGAAGTTCTCCTCCACTGTCCCGATGGTCTTTCCTCGAACGAACCGAACCTTCATGGCCGCCTCGCTCACGATGGTGCCGATCGACATGCGGTGTCGGGCGGCAACCATGCGGTCGCGCGGCACGAACCGGCCGTCGCGCTCCACCAGCTTGTTGTACTCGGGATACGCGCTCAGGGCCGACCCGCCACGGGTGATGAAATCCATCACCCAGCGCCACTCGGCATCGGTCAGCTCGCGATAAGCGCGGGTGGTCCGCACTTCCGCCAGCAGCTCGTCGGGCCGAAATCCGCCGCCGACGGCGATGGTGACGGCATGCTGTGCGAGAAGATCGAGGGGACGCTCCACCGGCGGCCGCGACTCGATGGCACCCTGGGCGAGCGCATTGCGGGCGGCCGCGACATCCACCAGCTCCAGGGCATTGGTTGGCACACAGGTGAGGCGGCTGACCGCGCCGGGCTGGTGGCCGCTTCGCCCGGCCCGCTGAATCAGCCGGCCGACCGCCTTGGGGCTCCCCACCTGGAGAACACGGTCGACCGGGGTGAAATCGACTCCGAGGTCGAGGGTCGAGGTACAGACCACGCACCGGAGCCGGCCATCGCGAATCCCGTCTTCAACCCACTCGCGGGTGTCGCGATCAAGCGAGCCATGGTGGAGGGCAATGACCCCCGCCCAGTCGGGACGGGCGCTCAGCAACGCCTGAAACCACAGTTCGGCGGTTGCCCGGGTGTTGGTGAACACGAGTGAGGTTCTGCCCTCTTCGATTGCCGTAATGACTTCGGGCAGTAGCCGCAGGCCGATTTGCCCCGACCAGGGGAACCGCTCCATCGTCTCAGGGATCAGCGAGTCGACCTCCAAGCCCTTGGGCACGAGCCCTCGAATGATGCGCCCGGGTCGTTCGAGCCCTTCCGGAGTGAGGCCCAGCAGGGTGTCGCGAGCAGTGTCGAGATTTCCCAGCGTGGCGGACAGTCCCCAGATGCGGAGCTCGGGCCTCCAGCGGCGGAGTCGAGCAAGCGCGAGCTCGGTCTGCACCCCGCGCTTCGAGGCCATCAGCTCATGCCATTCGTCTACCACCACCAGCTCCAGATGCTGGAACAGCGAGGGCGTCTCCGACCAGGTGAGAAGAAGCGACAGGCTCTCGGGGGTAGTCACCAGGGCGGTAGGAAGGCGTTTGCTCTGCCGGGCCCGCACTCGGGGCTCGGTGTCACCGGTGCGAGATTCCACGGTCCAGGGAAGGCCCAAATCCTCGATCGGCGCCCGCAGGGCGGCCTCCGTGTCAGCCGCCAACGCCCGGAGCGGCGTGACCCACAGAACGCGAAGTGGTGGCGCTCCCCGCCGCCCCGGCTCCCCGCTTCTCCTTTTACCCGCCGGATAATCCCGCAGCCACTCGAGTATGGGCCCGATCCAGGCGGCGTAGGTTTTTCCCGTGCCCGTAGCCGCGTGAATCAAGCCGCTTTCGCCGGCCAGATAGGCTCGCCAGACCTCCTCCTGGAATGGGAACGGCTCCCATTGCTCGCTGGCAAACCAGTCCCGCACGCAATCCAGGGGATCGCGCTGGCCACACTCGATAGTGGGTGCCGGCTTCCTGAGAGGCTCGGATGCGCGAGGACCAGCGGACTCCTCCTCCCTTCGGCGTCTCGCCGCCCGTGCTCGGCGAAGGTCGACCGCCAGGGCAGAGCCGCGGTTGCCGCCTGTTTTACTCACTGATCGCGGCCAGATACCGCTCCGCCGAGTACTGGAAGGCCTGCTTGGCGTCCTTCATGATGTTCTGCCCGAACCAGCCGCCATAGATCTGCTCGAACTGGTAGGGCTCGAGTGCGGCCACGATTTGCCGTACCGTGCGGGGACTGACGGGGATGTAATTGGGATAGCTCCGCATGAAGCTCACCGTTTTCCGATCCTGCCCTACCTGCAGGATATCGCCGCTCAGGAGCGCGCCTTTGCCGCCGGCCCCGCCCGCCCAGTGCAACACGGTGCCTCCGGGAAAGTGCCCGCCAAGGCGGACCAGAGTGAGACCCGGGGCAAGCTCGTGGGCATCCCCATGCCAGAATACGATGGCCGGGTGAGGCCGCATGACCCAGTCGCCGTCGGAAGCGTGGAGGTAGACGGGGACGTCCCCCAGAGCGCGGCTCCATTCCACGATCGAGGAGTAGTAATGAGGATGAGAGACCGCGATAGCCGCAACGCCGCCCAGAGCCTGGATGGCGGCAACGCTGCGGTCATCAGCCAGACTCAGGCAATCCCAGAGCACGTTGCCTTTGCCGGTGCGGACGTGAAGCGCGCGCTGACCGATGGCGAACTTCGGCTCGGTCACCAGGCTGATCAGCTCGGGGCCTTCGACATCCAGCCGGTTTCTATGACTGCTCTGCAGATCCTTGAGGGTGGTCCATTTCTGCCCTTCCCAGCCCACGTACTGCCGCTCGTCCTCACAGATGGCGCAGCGGGCCGGAGGCAGCAGAGACTCGGCGTATTGAACGCCGCAAGTGGTGCAGATAAAGTTGGGCATTGGTACCGCTGTTCCCGCTTACGCCATTTCTTTCCCGCTCACGCTTTTGAGTAGCGACCTCACCCGCTCGATGGTGTCTGCCTCTTCCGGCTTTTTATCCGTCCTCCACCGGGCCATCCGGGGAAATCGAACCGCGATGCCGCTCTTATGCCGGCTGGACGGCTGCAACCCCTCGAAGTGGAGCTCAAAGACGAGCTCGGGTTTAACCGTACGCACCGGTCCGAACTTCTCCAGGGTGTTGCGACGGATGAATTGGTCGACTTTCCGCATCTCCTCGTCCGTCAGACCGGAGTAGGCCTTGGCCAAGGGCACCAGGTGATTCCCCTCCCAGATGCCGAAGGTGTAATCGGTAAAGAGTCCCGCACGTCTTCCACTGCCCGCCTGGGCATAGATCAGCACGGCGTCGACGGTGAGCGGATCGACCTTCCACTTCCACCAGTCGCCCCGGCGCCGTCCGACGCCGTAGGCCGAGCTCAGGCGCTTCAGCATGATTCCCTCCGCTCCCATATCGCGGGCTCTGCTCCGCGCCTCGGTGAGTGATGCCCAGCTGGAGGCGCCGACGCTGGGCGACAGAATCATTCGTCCGCTGCTCGCTACCGATTCCACCACCGCTGCAAGTCGAGCTCGCCGACTGCTGAGTGGCTCGGAGCGGATGTCCTCGCCGTTGCTCTCCAGCAGGTCGTAGGCGACCAGGA
>DATFQK010000356.1:0-4490 GCA_035264345.1 Gemmatimonadales bacterium
TTCGAGGCCATGACAAACCCGTAGGCCCCGGCGCCCAGCACGGCCAGTCCATCGCCCGAGCGGAGGCCCGGCAGCATGCGGTCCAGTGCCAGGAAGTCGCCGGTCTCACAAACCGGTCCCACCACATCGGCCCGCACCCAGGATCGGTCCCGTTCCTCCAGCTCCACGATCTCGTGGTACGCCTGGTAGTGACTCGGCCGGACCAGATCGTTCATTCCGGCGTCAACCACCACGAATTCCTTTCCTCCGGAATGCTTGCGGTACAGCACCCGGGTAAGGAGCACTCCAGCACTGCCCACCAGAAAGCGGCCCGGCTCGAGATAGATTGTCAGTCCGGTCGGAGCCAAGTGCGGTATCAAGGCTGCGGCGAATTCCGCGGGATCGATCGCCCGCTCCTCGGCGTACCGGATCCCCAGCCCGCCACCGATATCCAGAACCCTGATGGTGGACACCCCGCTCTGCCGGATTCGGTCGATCAGATCAGTGAGATGCGCGATGCCTTGGAGGAATGGGTCCAGGTGTACGATCTGGCTCCCCAGATGCATCGCCAGAGTGGTGAGCTCCAGCTGGGGATGCTTGGAGATGAACTGAGCGGCGGGGAGCACCTGATCGGTAGGGAGGCCGAATTTGATCCCGGTCTTACCGGTCGAGATATAGGGATGAGTATCGGTGGTGACGTCCGGATTGACCCGAATGCCGACCTGAACCCGTTGTCCCTGGGACTCGGCCACCCGGCCCAGCAGCTCGAGCTCCTCGGGGGACTCCACGTTGAGATGCCCGATGCCGGCTTTGACTGCGGTCTCCAGCTCGTCAGCGGTCTTCCCGACTCCACTGAACACGATCTTGTCCGGCGAGAAGCCGGCGGCCAGCGCGCGGGCCAGCTCCCCCGAAGAGACGATGTCCACTCCCGCGCCCAGCTCCCGGAGCATTCCCAGCACCGCAAGATTGCTGTTGGCCTTGACCGCGTAGCAGATCCTGTGGGGAACGCCAGCCATGGCCGAATCGAGGGAGCGATATCGTGCCCCAATGGTCTCCGCGTTGTATACGAAGGCAGGGGTACCGATTTGTTCGGCAATTGCAGCCAGAGAAACGCCGCCCATCGTGAGAACACGGCCCTGCCGATCCAGCCCCGCGTCTCGAAAGAGTTGAGGCAGGTCGCCCGCCCCGCGACTCCGCTTTCCCGCTGCCCCGCTCAGTACGCCTTCGCCCACACCGCCTCGGCAATGCTCGGACGTCCGCACCACAAGCAAGTGGTGGGCGCAACCGGTGAGCGAAACTCCTCGTCCGGAAGCACGCGAATGGTGGCTTTGGTCTGCTCCTTGATCTCAGCCTCGCAGGTAGCGGAGCCGCAATAGCCAGCGAAGACGAATCCGCCTTCGCGCTCCATCTTGGCGATGAACTCCTCCCGGGTTGCGCCGCGTAAGGTTGCCGCCTCTCTTCGCGCCAGCGAGGCCTGGAACAGCTCCTCCTGCATCTGATTCATGGCAGCAAGGACGCGACTCGACACCTCATCGGTCGGGATAGTTTCCTTTTTCCCTCCGGTACGGCGGGCCAGGACGGCCGCGCCGGATGCGACGTCACGGGGCCCAATCTCCAGTCGCAGCGGAACTCCCCTGCCCTCCCACTCATAGTACTTGGCGCCGGGCTTCATGCCCTCCCGGGCATCCAGATGGACTCGGACGCCGCCGGCGGAAAGCTGCTTTCGGAGGCGGTCCGCAGCCTCCACCACGGTGGCGCGCTCCTCACCGGTCTTGTAGATCGGGACGATCACCACCTGGTACTGCGCCAGCCGAGGCGGGCACACCAGACCGAGGTCGTCGCTATGGGTCATGATCAGGGCGCCGACCAGCCGGGTGGACGCGCCCCAGGACGTGTTCCAGACGAACTCCAGGTCTCCGTTGGCCGTCTGAAACGTCACCTCAAAGGCCCGGGCGAAGTTTTGCCCCAGGTTGTGACTGGTGGCAGCCTGCAAGGCGCGATTGTCCTGCATCAGGGCTTCGCAGCTGTAGGTGCGCAGCGCACCCGCAAAGCGCTCGCTGTCCGTCTTGCTCCCGGTGATCACCGGCATGGCCATCCACTGCTCCATGAAGGTGCGATACACCCGGAGCATCTGCAGCGTTTCCTGCTCGGCCTCTGCTTCCGTGGCATGGGCGGTGTGGCCCTCCTGCCAGAGGAACTCGGTGGTCCGGAGGAACAGGCGGGTGCGCATCTCCCAGCGCACTACGTTTGCCCACTGGTTGATCAGCAGCGGGAGATCGCGATAACTCTGGATCCACTTGGCGTACATCGCGTAGATGATGGTCTCGGAGGTGGGCCGCACCACCAGCGGCTCCTCCAGCTCCTTGCCTCCCGCATGGGTAACCACCGCGGTTTCCGGCGCGAAGCCTTCCACGTGCTCCGCCTCGCGGGCGAGGAAGCTCTGGGGAATGAACAGCGGGAAGTACGCGTTCTGGTGACCGGTATCCTTGAACATCTGATCGAGCGCGCGCTGCATCTGCTCCCAGATCGCGTAGCCATTCGGCCGGATGACCATGCAGCCCCGCACCGGGCTGTAGTCGGCCAGCTCGGCCCGGGCGATGACTTCGTTATACCAGGCGCTGAAGTCGGCGGCCCGGGTGGTGAGGGCCTTGTTGTCAGCCATGCACCCGCCTCGTGATCACCTCGACCAGGGTTGTCTGGCTCACCGTTTCCTGGGTTCCATTCCTCAGATCTCTAAGTACGACCTCGTCCCGGGCCCGTTCATCCGGTCCTACCACTACCGCCAGCCCGGCATGCCGGGCATCCGCCAGCTTCAGCTGTTTACCCAGCGCCTGCGGACCGAGCGCGTACTCGACCCGTAGGCCGCGGTCCCGCAGTTGATGAGCCAGGGCAAGCACGTGAGGCAGATCCTCTTTACTGATGAACCCGACGAATACGTCGACCCCAATATCAGCGGCTGGAGCAAGGCCCCGGTCCTTCAGCAGCTCGCCCAGTACCACATCGCCCATCCCGAAACCCAGGGCCGGGAGATCGACGCCACCGAGCTCCTTCAGCAGGTTATCGTATCGGCCGCCGCCGCAGATGGCCCGGAGCGTTCGTTCGGCATCGAACAGCTCGAACACTACTCCGGTATAGTAGGCGAGTCCCCGGACGATGGTGAGGTCGACCTCGACAAAATCGCCGAGCCCCATCTCGGTGAGCGCCTGGTACACCTGCCGCAGAGGTTCGCCGGCTTTAACCGACTCGGGCGATTGTTCCAGCTCTTTGTCGAGCTGCTCCCAGCCGCGAATCCGGGTGATAGCGATGAGATCATCTACTGTGGCTGGCTGGAACACTTCAGCCTGATCGAGCCGAAACGACTCAATCTGTTCGGGTCTGAGCCGCTCGTACTTGTCGATGAAATCAAAGGCTTCAGCCAAACCGTCTGGTCGAAACTGCCGATGCCGAAGAATCGCGGTAAGCACCCTCCGGTCGGACAAACGCACCCGTACATCGCCCGCCCCCAGCCCGAACGCACGCATGCAGTCGATGGCCAGGGCGATGATTTCCGCATCGGCCAGCGGCCCCGACTCTCCAATCAGATCGCAGTTGAGCTGGAAGTGCTCTCGAAGCCGCCCCCGTTGCTGCCGCTCGTAACGGAACAGCTGGGGAATGGAGAACCAGCGGATGGGCTTTCGCAGCTCGCCGGCGCGAGCCGCCACCATGCGCGCCAGGGTGGGAGTCATCTCCGGCCGTAGGGCAACTGCGCGGTCGCCCTTGTCGGTAAAGTTGTACAGCTGCCCCACGATCTCCTCGCCACTCTTGGTGGTGTAGAGATCCAGTGGCTCCAGCGGCGGCCCGTCGTACTCCTCAAACCCGTAGCGGGTAGCCACCGTTCGCCAGGTATTGAAGATGTGAGACCGGAGCGCGAGATCGGAGGGATAAAAATCACGAAAGCCCGGCAGGGCCTTGGTTTTCATGGGGGGAGTATAAATGGGAGAAGCGTGAGCCGGAAGGAATTTTCACGCGTCCATATTGAGGGCCTGCATGACATCGCCGACAGTGTGGAAGGAGCCTGTCACCAGCGCGGTTCCGGCACCCTCCTGCACCCGCGCGATCGCCTCACGGAAATCAGGCACCAGGGTCCATTCGGCGTGAGCCGGCGGCCGCGCCGGGTCGCGCAGCCAGCGACGCAGCCACTCGATGTCCCAGCCGCGGGCTGCCGCCGTCGGCGCGATGGTGAGAAACCCTCGATCGATGGCCTGGTCCAGCTGCACCAGCATCTCCGGCCATTCCTTGTCGCCAAGAATCGAAACCAGCGCGTGCACCGGGCCGGCGGGGCGGATGGCCCGAAGTGCCGCGACGAGAGACCGCATGCCGTCCGGATTATGAGCCACATCGAAGAGCCAGCGCCCGCGGCGGTCGAGCCGGCCCGCGACCCGGGTAGATCCAAAGGCCCGCTCCAGCTGCTCCTGCGTGGGGCGGTAGGGCGCCGGTAGTGCGGACAGGATCCCATGCGCTACCGCGGCATT
>DATFQK010000357.1:0-10483 GCA_035264345.1 Gemmatimonadales bacterium
AGCCGGCTGGGCTGCGCTGAACTACGGGCATTATCGCAATTCTGCGTTCGACTCGCTGGTACAGATCGCTTCGCTGGAGGAGAGTGCAGGAAAGGCGAAGGGAGTCTGGCGGGAGGCGATGGACACGCTGAACGCCGACGTGCCCGCGATCTTTCTCTACTCGCTAGCCAATGTCGCCGCGGTGAGCCGGAGATTGTCGGATGTGAAAATCGATCCGTATTCCTGGGCCAGCGGGTTGAGGAACTGGAAGGTAGGTCCGAGCGGAGGTAAGACGGGACGGTGAGCGGTAACCGGTGAGAAGTACCGCCCTTACGCCGTCTTCCTCCGAGCCGCCCGCTTCCTGGGCTTCTTCAGCTCGATGACTCCTGCCACCTCCCTCGGCTGCCGGTAGACGTAGCGCTCACCCCGGAAGTTCTTGAGCACCACCTCGTCTTCATTCATGCTCTCGACGTATTCCGGCAGGATCGGGATCTTGCCGCCGCCGCCCGGCGCGTCGATGACGAAGTAGGGGATGGCCAAGCCGCTGGTAAAGCCGCGGAGGGCCCGCATGATCTCGATCCCGGTCTGGACTGTCGTCCGGAAGTGCTCGCCCCCAGCCACCTGGTCGGCCATATAGATGTAGTAGGGCCGGACCCGCGCCATCAGCAGGCGATGCATCAGCTCCATCATGACGGCAGGGGTATCGTTCACGCCCTTCAGCAGCACCGTCTGGCAGCCGAGCGGGATACCGGCGTCGGCCAGCCGGCCCAGGCCGGCTACCGCGGCGGGGGTCAGCTCGTCGGGATGGTTGAAGTGAGTATTGATGAACAGCGGGTGGAACCGCTGGAGCATGGCGCAGAGCTCGGGCGTGATCCGCTCCGGCAGGTGACAGGGAATGCGGCTCCCGATCCGGATGATCTGGAGATGGGGAATGGCCCTGAGCCGGGTGAGGATGGCCTCGAGCCGCCGGTCGTTGAGCAGCAGCGGGTCGCCCCCGGACATGATGACGTCGCGAATCTCGGTGTGGGCCTCCAGATACTGGAAGGCGCTTTCGAACTGGGACATGGGGATCTTCTCCGGGTCTCCCACCTTCCGCCGCCGAGTGCAGAAGCGGCAATAGGTGGCGCAGACGGGAGACACGAGAAAGAGCGCCCGGTCGGGGTAGCGATGGGTGATGTTGGGAACCGGACTGTCGGCGTCCTCGTTGAGCGAGTCCACCATCCCGTCCACCACGTCCAGCTCTTCGACCGAGGGAACGTACTGCCGCCAGATCGGATCGTTGGGCGACTTGATCAGATCGACCATGGCCGGCGAGATCCGGAACTCGAAGTTCTCCGCCGCCTGCCGCAGACGGTCGAGCTCGGGAAAGTTTTCCGGACCGAACTTCTGGGCCAACGCCTCGAGCGAGGCGATCGAGTTCTTTTTGAGGACTTCCTGCCAGGTTTCCATGTTACCTCCCAGCGATGCCGGCGAACGACGTCATCCCGAGCGAAGCGAGGGATCGGGCCGCCTTAGGATTGGGCTCCGATACGAACGGGCAGACGGGCCGATTCCTCGCTACGCTCGGAATGACTCGCCGGCCCGCCACTGCTCAGGTACTTCATAAAAACGACTTGGTCGTCTCCCGGGGCGTAAAAGTCCGGGATGGTGGCTGTGGGTTGGTATCCTCTTGCCCGATAGAACGCCCGGGTGGCCCCATAGTCCGCCCGCCCCGCGGTCTCGATAACGATGAGCCGGGCGACCCCGGCGAGCCGCCGCTCCATCTCCCGCAGCAGCGCGGTTCCGACGCCGGTTCCCTGAGCTCCGGGATCGACCGCCATCCAGTACAGGTCGTAGGTGCCGAGGGTGCAGGGAGTCGGACCCCAGCAGATCCAGCCGGCGAGGCCGCCGTCCAGCTCCGCGCCCAGTACGCTATAGGTGTTGCCGGGTCCGCCTCCTACCGCTTCATCGAAAACCTCGAGCGCGACCCCAACTTCATCTTTGCGGAATAGTGCCACCGACCGGGTGATCGCCTCGATGCGCTCCCGGTCGGCATGAGTGAGATCGCGAAGATGGAGGGAAACGACGGTGCCGCTCACGCGGCGGACACCCCGCTGACCAGAGCCGCGGCTGCCCGATGGCTCTGCGAGCGAGTGAGCGCCTCGTCTACGATCTGCATGACGAGGTCGTCGTAGCTCCAGCCGAAGGCGCGGCCCATCCGGGCCAGGCCCGCGTTGCTGGAAAGGTCGGGGGTAGGATTGACCTCGAGGACGTAAGGCTGGCCGTCCTCGCTGAGCCGCATATCGATGCGGCCGTAGCCTTCGCCGTCGGCCATCTGCTCCCAGGCCGTGCGGGCTACCTGCGAGATCCGCTGATGCAGGTCCGTCTCCAGCTCGGCCGGACAGACCGGGATGGTGCCCTCATCCTCCGGGCTCCCCGGGATCCATTTGGCCGCGTAGCTCACGATAGGCCAGGTTCCTTCGGGCAGGTCGTCGAACCGGATCTCGGCTATGGGCAGCATCCGCTTGCCCACAAAGCCGACGTTGAATTCGCGGCCGGCGACGTATTCCTGGATGACGACCTCCTCGAACTGCTCCAGCATCTGGGCAACCCTCCGCTTGAGGGCGCGCTTGCTGGTGCACACGGCGCTGTTGTCGATGCCGACGCTGGCATCTTCGGCGGCCGGTTTCACGATGGCAGGAAGGGGAAACTCGGCCGGTCCCTTATTGGCCTGGGCCAGGGTGAAGGCCGGCACCGGGACACCAGCCGACGAGAGCAGGGTATTGGCCACGTGCTTGCGATGGCAGACGGTGGTGGGCCAGGCCCGACAGCCGGTAAAGGGAACGCCGGTCAGCTCGAGGGTGCCCACGACCAGATCCTCGAACCGGGCATGCCCGTTGATGCCTTCGCAGAGATTGAACACCAGATCGGACCGCCGCACCCGGGAGAGCCAGCGGAAATCGCCATAACGCACCGGTAGGAGCTCCACCTCGTGACCCCGACGGCGGAGCACATCGCGCACCTCGTGGACGTTGGCCACCACGGCCGCCACGTCTTGGGGACTCCACTCTTCGCTACCGGCATCGAAGAGGATCGCGACTTTCATCAGGCCACCTCCGCCAGGAGTGAACGACCGCTGATCCGCCGCCAGGCAACGTCGGCGACGGCGCGGATCAGATCGTCGTAGCTCATTCCGGCCGCGGCCGCGGCCTTGGGAAAGCAGGAATGGTCCCGCGGGTCGGGCAAAACGCCCGGCAACGGGTTGAGCTCGACGACCATCGGGCGACCATCCGCGTCGCAGCGTATATCGACGCGGCACCAGTCGCGGCATTCCAGGGCGTGGTACGCTCCGAGCGCCGCCGCCCGAATTTCATGGGCGAGACTCTCGGGGATGCGGGCCGGGCACTCGTAGATCTCCAGGGGATTGCTCGGAGTATCCCAGATCCACTTTGCCTCATAGCCGTAAATCGGTGGCGCTCCCTTGGGCAGCATATCAAAACGCATGCCGATGATCGGCAAGCAGCGGGCTTCTTCGCCGTTGCCCAGGATGGCGACGGTGAACTCCTGACCCGGCAGATAGGTCTCGATGATCACCGGCTCGGCGTAGGTGGCGAGCAGGTGAGAGACCTGCCGCACCAGCTGCGAGCGGCTCTTACAGAGACTCCGAGTCGTGACACCCTTGCCGGAGCCCTCGAAGGCGGGCTTGACGAAGAGCGGAAAGGGGAGCGTCACTCGCCGGGCATCGGCCGGCGATCGGGCTACCATGAAAGGCGGGGTGGGGACGCCGTGATAGGAGAGGATCTCCTTGGCTCGACCCTTGTGTAGCGCGAGACCGCAGGTAAGCGGATCAGAGGCGTGATAGGGGATCCCGAGGAACTCGCAGATTGCAGGGACGTGCGCCTCGCGACTCGGTCCGTAGAGGCCTTCGGCGATGTTGAAGACGAAGTCGGGACGGAGCAGCGCCAGCCGAGCGGGGAAGCTGCTGTTGGCCTCGAGACGGTAGACCTGGCCAACGGTGCTGAGTGCCCGCTCCACCGCATTGATGGTGGCGGGCTCGTCCCACTCAGCGTAGAGATCTGGTTGAGAGAGGTCGGGGCGGAGGGCCCGACTGGGAGGCTCGTCAGACGAAGGGGATTCGGAGTTCGCGCCGGCTGGGTTAGCCGGCGCCTCGGGTTTGAGATTGAAGGCGAGTCCGATCCGAACTGCCAAATGATCCCCTTCTACAAAAAAGGCCGTCCGCGAGAGACGAGCCAGGACGAGTCGAGCGATCGACGTAACTAAAGTAAGAAAAACGTTTTTGGGGCACAATACTTTTTAGGAAAAAAGTGGAGGCGAGTTTTTGGAGAGTCCTCAGTCGTCAGACCTCAGTCATCAGAGACTTCTTTCATTCACTCAGGTTACCCAAGGCTCTGGCGACTGGGGACTCACGACTGAGGACTACGACTACACCTTATGAAACCCGACTCGCCCGGCCTCTCCACCCTCACCCGACTCATAGAGCTCGAAGTCGGCGAACAGCGCGGGCGCTTCCCGCTGGAGCACACGGAGACAGGCCGCCGCCAGCCGGCGAATCTCCAGCTCGGCGCCCTCTCCCAGCCGGAGCTCCAGCATGGTGCGCCAGGCCCGGACGTTGGCGCTGACCACGATCTTCACCTCGGTGGCGTTGGGGAGAACGCTTCGCGCCGCCTCCCGAGCCAGTTTCCGGCGGTGAACCTTGTTCTCCACCCAATCGTAGCGGGCCATCAGCCGCTCCACCGCCTCCACGTAGGCGGCCTGGGCCTGCTCCACCTGCCTGGTCCAGGCTTCTTCCAGTGCCGCATCGCCGATGATGGCCGGGGGCATGACGAACGCGGCGTGTGACTCGTCGACATAGCGCTGTGACAGCTGGGAGTAGCCCCAGCCGGCACGATGGCGGACCAGCTCGTGACTGCAGGAGCGGGAGATCCCCTCGATCAGCATCACATAGGTAGAGTGCTCGAAGACCGACCCATGACCCTGCTTGAGGATGTTCTGGAGATATTCGGCGGTGCTCCTGCCCGCCGGATTGTGCTGACTCATGTAGCAGAGGCGGCCGGCGAACTCCGCAATCCGTTCGCCGTCGCTCGATTCACCCTTCCACTGCACCGGTAGATGAGCCGGCTCCAGGAACTGGGGACGGGCGATGAGGGTGACGCGGGGAGCGCGGATGATGTCCATGGGAGCTGGGAGCTCGGAGCTGGGAGCTAGGGACCCCAAGGTGCCTGATTCAGCGTGAGCCACGATCGAGTCCTCGTAGTCTTAGTCAAAGTAGATCCCGCAGGGTGCGACAGCACTCGGTCTCCTTCCGTACAATATCATCCGCGGCAGCCTTAGCTCCTAGCTCCTAGCTCCTAGCTCCTAGCTCCTAGCTCATCAGCCAATTCCAATCTCGACCTCGCATACCCACCCGTCCGTTCGATCTCGCGAAGTGCGAGCTCCACGTCCGGGGGGATCGGGAGGGCGCCTCTGCCCACCTTCAGCAAGCTGAGAGGCGGCCGGTCGGACTGCAGGATGACACCAGGATTCAGAATGCCGGCCGGGTCGAAACTGTTCTTCAGCAGACGGAAAAGGGCGACGATGTCCGGGCCATAGACCCGCTCGAGCAGGTGGGCCCGAAGCCGGCCATCGCCATGCTCCCCGGATGGCGTGCCGCCCAGCTCAACCACGCAGTCGGTTACCTCCTCCAGCAGCTCGGCTACGGCACCCTCCCATCCGGCCCGCTGAGTGTCGGGCAAGAGGTTCACGTGGATATGGCCATCGCCGGCGTGACCGAACATGACGACGGGAAGGCCCCGTGCGGCGGACGCCTCCCGCACAAAGCGGACATAGCGCCCCATCTGTTCGATGGGCACGCAGGCGTCCTCGATTACCTGAAGCGATCGGCGCTGCTCGGGCAGAGCGGCCAGGATCGGGCTGGCGGCGCGGCGGATGCTCCAGAGCCGTTCCGCCGCCTCCGCGGTGAACGCGGTATCTACCGCATGAGCGATGGGCCGGAGGCGCGCGGTGGCCAGATGGAGCCCCTCCCTCAGGGAATCGGGATTGTCCCGCTCCAGCTCGATCAAGAGCACCGCTTCCGCCTCGCTGAAGCGAAAGGCAGCTCCCGCGGGCGTGTCTCCGGCGAGCAGGTCGAGGAAGGTCCGATCCAGCAGCTCAACCGCGGACGGCTGGCAGGGGAGGATAGCGTGCACGGCCTCGGTTAGAGAATCGATCGACCGCAGGGAGGCGCGGAGCCCGGCACGATGCGCCGGGGTATGGTCCAGGCGCCACTCCACCTGCGTGACGATGCCCAGGGTGCCTTCCGATCCGATGATCAGATCCAGGGCATCTCCGGATCTCACGAATGCGTCGAGGGCGTACCCCGAGGAGTTCTTGCGGGTGTGAGGAAATCCAGTCTCGATCCGGGCCGAGGCGCGTAGGATCGCTGGAGCTGCGTCCTGGTTGAAGCGATGGATTGCGCTCCCGCCAGTCGGAGGAGTTCCGCGCCGAAGCGTGACCGATTCTCCGTCAGCCGTTACCAGAGTCAGCGATTGGACCCACTGGCGCACACTGCCGTACCGAACCGACCTCGGGCCGGCAGCGTTGGTGGACACCACCCCGCCCAACGTGGCCCATGCTCCGCTGCTGGGATCGGGAGGAAGCCGAAGACCGTGGGCGGAGGCGGCGTCGTTGAGCTGGTCCAGGGTCACTCCGGCACTGGTGACTGCCTGGCGCGTGCCGGCTTCGACCTCCAGGCGCATGTCGCTGAGCTGAGTCAGATCGACGATCACTCCTTCGCCGACATTCCCGCCGCCCATGGCACTACCGGCACCCCTTGGGATCAGCGGGATGGCCTGGTCGGCTGCCCAGCAGACCAGGCTGACGAGATCCGCCTCATCCCTGGGCAGGCAGACCGCCCGGGGGAGGATTCGGTAGATCCCGGCTCCCTCGGAGTAGGCGGCTCTAGCCCGGGAATCGTCCCGGTATTGACCCTTGATCTCGGGCGGCGGCAGCATCGCCCTAAGCTAACTATCTTGTCACCATGGCTGAGCTTCCTCGCGCTCAACTCATCCATATCGATGTGGATCGCCGGCTGGGCCACGAGTGGGACGAGTGGGACGGCCGACCTTTGCCCAATCAGGGCAACTACGACTCCCCGCCTGCCTTGTACTTCGTCTGGTCAGCGTTGACCCTGGTTTTGCTTCTGGGAGTCGTTGCCCTCGCCCTGTTCCTCCTGGGGCCCAGACTGGGCGCGGTTCACTCCCAAACTCCGGCCGTTCTCTGGAGCGCGCTGCTCGTAGCCGGCTCGGTGTTGTGGCTCTGGTGGATCCTTCTACTCGTTTCGTTTTTGGCGGGCCGGTCGCTCTTGCCCGAGCGGCTGGCCGAACGGGGACCGTTTCTGCGCCTGATGCGTCTGACCTCCCGGTTGGCCGGTCGATTCGGCCGGAGAGACTGGGTGGAGAATGCGGCGGTGAAGGTCTACAACGCGCTGGCCGCGTCCCGGGGCCGGAAGGTTGGCCAGGGCGAGCTGCTGCTACTGATTCCCCGTTGCCTCTCGAAGGTGACGCTGGACGGCGTCCTCGGGATCGCGGGGAAGTATGGCGTGCCGGTCTTCGTCGCAACGCGGGGTCAGCTGGCTCGGCGGGTCATTCGCGAGCGGCGGCCCCGAGCGGTCGTAGCGGTGGCGTGCGAGCGCGACATGGTGAGCGGTCTGCACGATGTAGCGGGGAAGATCCCAGTTCTGGGACTGACGATGACGCTGCCATCCGGGCCCTGCAAGGACGCGGCGCTGGACCTCGTCCAGCTGGAGCAGTGGGTTCGCTCTTACGTGGTCTGATCCGATCTACTGAAGGTCGGGCGAAGCCTGTCTAGCCGCAGCCGGTGCTGGTGTTTCCGCCTGAGGCGGCGGCGGTCCCCCGAATCGCTTAACCAGTTGCTGCAGTACCGAATCCACTTTGACAGCTACGGGATGCTTTGCGGGGACTTGTCGATCGAGCTCCCGCGGAGGTAGCGACGGGTCGGCCAGGAGCCGGTACGCGGTTTCCACTGCCAATTGAGAGCTTCCCGGCCGGGCGGGATCGGCCCATGCTCGCACCCGTACCACTCCTGTGCCCAGAGAACTGCTCCGGGCCCGTCCTGTCTTCGCGTCGAACCAGCCGGTTTCCAGATAAGCGTCCCGAACCAGGACCTTGCTCACCGGTACCGAGTCCGCGCGCAGCGCGGCAGCCAGCTGCCGGGTGGCCTCAGCTGGCGGGAGACGAACCTCAGTGCCGGCAGCATCCGGGAGCGGGCTGAAGACCGGCCGGCCGGTGTTGGGTTGGCACGCCGTCCCAAGGACGAGAGCCAGCCACAAGCTGTGATGGTGCACCTTAATCCTGGTGCGGCGGAGTGCCGGGAGGATGCGAGTGGGTGTGTGGCGGAGTGCCCGGCGAATCCACGTGGGCCGGAGCCTGAGAGCCAGCGGAGTCAGCGGACATGGCGGGCGACTCCTCGTCTTCATCGTGGTGATGGTGCCCTTCACTCCGCTCGTGCATCTCCTCCTCGAGCACCGGCGTCGGTATGGCTGCTGCATGCTCGAAGACCAGCCTTCCGCCGTAGTTCGCCGTCACGAACAGTATGCCCACGCCGATGAGGGTGAGGACCAGGACGACGGAGCGCTCGCCCGAGCGCATCTTGCGCTCGCGCACGATCCGCCAGAGCGCCAGCACGGCAAAGACTCCCAGGGTGATCAGGGCAAAGGTCTCGTGTGTCTCCATGACCTCATGCACTGCCTCGCCGTGGGCAATGTGCTCCTCCGCCTGCAGGCCCGAGATTACTGCTGCCGCTCCGCCGATGGCCCCAACTACCAGGGTCCAGAAGCTGACCAGACGGAATCCTTCACGCTTTGTGGCTGATGCGGCCACGTCGAACAGGAGGGCGGTGAGTAACAGGGCCGTGGGAAGGTCGTTCAGGGCGGCATGGAGGCGGGGCCAGTCGTAGCCGAGCATCGCTTCTCCTGAAAACGTGAGCGGTGAGCGGTGAGCAGTCAGCTCACGTTTGTACGACCCAATCCCAGGTCCACCGGCACCGGGGGATCAACCGAGTAATCATAAAACCCCCGGCCATTTTTGCGGCCTTGAAACCCGGCCACAACCATTCGCTGCAGCAGAGGCGGCGCGGCGTAGCGCGGCTCGCGGTAGGCATCGAACATGATCTCCGCGATCCGAACGACCGTGTCGAGGCCAATGTAGTCCATGAGGGTCAGTGGACCCATGGGGTGGCCACAGCCAAGCTGCATTCCCCGGTCGAGATCAGCCGTGGAGGCGATCCCCCGCTCGAGGGCGCGAGCGGCATCCAGGAGAAAGGGGACCAGCAGCAGATTAACGATGAAGCCGGGATTGTCGGTGGCGGCGACCGGCGTCTTGCCCAGAGCCCGGGCAAAGGCGAAGGCCCGATCGAAGGTCTCCCGGCTGGTCGTGACCGTCCTCACCACTTCCACCAGCGGCATCAGCGGAACCGGATTGAAGAAATGGAGACCGACGAAACGGTCAGGCCTTTGCGTGGCGGCCGCCATGGCCGCGATGGTCAGGCTCGACGTGTTCGACGCAAAGATGGTGGTGGGGGGACAGAGTCGGTCGAGCTCCTGCCAGAGCTCGTTTTTGAGGGCCAGGTCCTCGGTCACCGCTTCGATGACGATGTCACACTCTTTCAGGTCGGCCATGTCGGTAGTAAAGGAGAGCCGGCCCGAGGCAGCGTCCCGGTCCGCCGCAGGCAGCTTTCCTTTTTCGACCAGTTTGCCCATCGATTTCTGAATCCCGGCTCGGCCTTTCTCCAGGAGCGGAGCGGCAATGTCGCGCGCCACCGTACTGAATCCGGCGCTGGCCGACGCTTGGGCGATGCCGCTGCCCATGAGTCCGCAGCCGAGCACGCCCACTCGTTTGATCTGGCTCATCAGAGTCCTTGATTACGACTTGAGGGCTTTTCTGAGCTCGTCGGTCAGCAGACCCATGAGCCCGGAACGGTCATTCCCTTTGGCGGGTAGCGCACCGCCGCTGCTCTCGAGCGAATCGAGAGCTCTCTCGAGCCCGAGTTGCATGCGGGCAAGGGCGGGCCGGTATCGCCGAAGAACGGTGTAACCCACGGCCGCGGCTATGGGCAGGGGCAGGATTGCCACTGGAAGCAGGGCGCCGAGTGCCACCATCGCACCCGTTGCAGCCGCTCCCGTACCGGCCAGCGCGGTCCCGCTGGCCAGGTATTCGTTCCTCACCTTACGGGCATCGGCCAGCAGGCTCACATGGGTGTAGCCCGATTCCAAGGCAAGCATGGTGGCCGAAACGGTGGCGGCGCGGGAGAGCATGAACGGCTGCTTACCGGCGCCGAGCGCCGCGGCGGAACGGCGGACCGCTGCCTGAAACCCGCCAAGCGGCTCCCAGGTTATTCGGCCGCGCTGCTGCCGCTGGACGCAGAGCAGCTCGTTCCGCTCCATCCAGCGGAGGAGGGCCGCCTCGGCTTGATCCGCATCGAGCGGCACGACCCGCTGGGCAGTTGCCTG